>CAJXRJ010000140.1 GCA_913058555.1 uncultured bacterium | reverse complement strand
ATAAGAGACAGGTGTCCACCCGCCCCGTCGCTTGTCGTGTCGAACGCGTTTTCCCCCGCGAGACTCAACAGCGGCGAGAACCAGAGGACCTGACCGGAGGCATCGATGCGACCATTGCCCAAGTGCCTGAACAGGCCGGGACCGAACGTGGTCCCAACGAAATGCAGCCCCCCCGCACCGTCGGGTGAGATGCCGCGTAAGTCGTAGTGGATGCCATTCGGATCCAAGGGCGAGGTCGAGACCAGGAGATTGCCGTCAGCGTCACGGCGCTGGATCCGGAACGTCGTGGTCTGATTCCAAATGAGCTCACTCATCCAGAAGGATCCGTTGTCTCCGGCGACCGTCTCCCGGAATAAGTGTCCGTCGGAGCTGGCCCCCACGATGTCACTTTCCCAGATCTGGACCTGTGCCCATGCCGTAAGGGGAGTGGCCATTGCGAGGAAGCCAATCAGTGCGAGCTGTTTCATGCTCCCAAGCCTAGGTCCAATCCGCGAAGTGCGCCATGCAAGGGTCACCCGGGCGCGCGGGGCTCGACGCTCCGGGCCGCCCAAGGGGCAACCCGAAGGGCCTAGCGACAGCCCGCCCCACGGTGAACGTAGGCCTCGCGGTCATCGATATGAAATGCAGGCATCGAGCCCTGGGGACAAGAGACCCAGGCCGAGGTGGGAACCGGGTATGTTCCCTGGTCGAATGGATATCAAGAACACGACAGCCAAGCCGATCCGCGTGCCCCTCGCCGGCGGCAAGCGGCTCTTCCTGAGCCCCGGTGGCAAGGGCCAAATCGCTCCCAAAGCCGCCGAGCATCCGCCGATCAAGGCCCTGATCGACTCCGGGGATCTCGAGATCCAGGGCGTCAACCCCCTCCAGCGCTCCGCTGGCGGAGGCAACCCAGGCACGGGCGGGACCTCCTCTGGCTCGGGCGCGGCGGGCGGTGGAGTCCGGCACACGGGCGACCGCTGATCCCCATCCCGTGCGAGTTGGAAACCCATCGAGGTCCCAGCTCGCATGGGTCGCTCCACCCGGCACCGTTCCAGGTGCCCGATGGGCGAGCAGCTGGCAGCACCCGGGGACGAGTCCGGGCAGCCTCGCTCTACCTCGCCGCCTCCACGTCGAGGATCGCGTTCCGCGAAGCGTCGGTGTATTGGGCGGGGTCGCTCATGCCGGTGGTGTGGCACCAGCCCGTGACGTGGCCCATGTTCTGGGCGCCGGGGAGTTGGCCGCGGGAGCGCTCCGTGGTGCCGTCCTCGGGGTCGGAGAGCAGGAGGCTCGTCAGGAACTGACAGGCTGCACCGTCGTTAGCGGTCGTGTAGTAGTAGACCTCGGCCCGGGCCCAGCCCGGAATCCCCGCGAGCCAGGTCGCGGCTCCGGCGGGGGTCATGTTGTCGTTCACGCCGCAGGCGAAAGCGCCGAGGCTCGCCAGCGGTGTTCCCTGGTACGGGGTGCCGACGCTCTGAATCCGGCGCGGCCCCTCGGCCCGGTCGAGGGGGCTTTGGTAGTAGGTGAGAAGGTGCAGGGCCGCGGCGCCGCCCTGGCTGTGGGCGACCACACCGAAGGAACTGTAGGCCGCGGCTTGGCTCGCGATGAGGTTCGCGAACTGATCGTGGCTGCGGTTCTGGCCGGGGTCGGAGAAGTTCAGCTTCGGCTGGCTGAAGTCCGCGTTCGGCCAGGTATTGCCACCGGAACAGTAGCCGTGGCTGAGCACAAGGCCGGGATTCGGAAGGACGCCTTGCATGGCCTGCTGGGGGCCGAGGGACACGTGGGTGCTTGGGCCGACCAGTTGCGCCATCGGAACCACGGCACGTCCCGCGAGGGGCGGCAGGGGTCCAACCGGAACCGCCAGTTGATCCTTGGCGGCCAGGACCCCGAGATGGTCTGGGTCTTGCACGCGCACGTTGCGCAGCTCGAGCGGCGGGCGCAGGCCTGTGGCCCCAAACCAACCGGCGTCGAGCCAGAGCGGCAGGCTCCAGTGGCCGCTTTGGGCATCCACGCGGGGCGCGTCAATGCGGGAGAGCCACGCCATGGGCTGGCACTGCCCAAACTCGTCGTGGGCCCACACCTCAGCCGACACCTGCATGCGGCGGGCGGGCGCCAGGGACAGGGCGTCCAAATCCAAACGCATGCGGCGCGCATCGACGACTTCGCTGCGCACGACGCCAGTCAACGCCAATAAAGGCTCCGCCACTTCGAAGGTCACCCGCGTCGTGCGCAGGAACTTCGCGCCGTTCCAGCTCCCCGAGAGTTCGATGCGCGCGGCGTAAGCGCCCGATAGACCCATGGGCAACCGCACGCCAAAGCGGCCATCGCCCGCCTCGCCGTCGCCGCTTTGTCCGTCATCGGCGAGGGCCAGGCGAGCCGCGTAGCCGGGACCCTCCACCTCGGCCCAGGCGCTGGCCACCGTGTACAGAAGGCCCTGCTCGCCGAGTCCATCCCCGAGCCCATCGCCGTTTCGTTCGACCTGTGCCACGAGCGCGAGCTCGCGGTCCGACACGCGCTCGTGGGTATCAAGATAGGCTGCGGCCGTCAGGCCCAGGCCGTCGCGAACCGCCAGGACCCCGGGCGCCGGGGCGCTTTCACCGCCGGCGAAGACGGTGACGTTGGCGATGCCGCCGCGCGTGAGCGTGACGTCCCATCGCTGCACGTCCTCGAGCCCAAGCTCCACGGGCAGGGCCTGGTCACGGCGCTCAGCCAAAGGCCCTTCCAGAAGCTCGGCCCCGTCCGCCACGCGTAGTCCCACCACGAAGTCCGACGCCTCCGCAGCCTGCACCGCAAGGCCCAGCGGCCCGCGCGACACGGGCAAGCTCACCTCCGCTCGCCAACGACCCTCGCCAAAGGGCACCCACGCGAGCTCAAAGAACGCGCCCCTGCAGCGAACAGCGCCGGCGCTCGGCTCCGGAAGGCGCAGCGTCCCGTCGACGAGGTCGGACGCTGGCGCAGCCACCTGTCGCGGCCGCAGCGTCGGTCCTTCGTTCAATTGGAAGGCGGGCGCGCTGGCGACGAGAAGCGCACCAAGGGCAAGGGGTAGGACCAAAGTCGGACGCAGCAGCATGACAGTCTCAGGCAAAGGGACAAGGAGCAGCCCCCGAGTGTAACCCAGGCCTAGTGCGGCCGCCGTATCGCCGGTGCCGCAGGCGGTCCGTGAACAAAGTGTCTCAACCGAGGTCAGCCAGGTTCGCTGCCGCGCCGGCCATGGGCGCGGGGACGCAGCACCCGTCGACGCAGTACCCGTCGACGCGGGGGCGGCGCGGCGCCTAAGGTGTACCCCATGGCTCCACTCCGAAAGCTCCTCAGCCGCCCGTCCCTCGCCCTCGCCCTCGCGTTCACCGCGGCGATCGGCGCCGCGTCGTTCTCGCAGCCTCGCCAAGGGGGCGCGTCGCCCTTCCAGCAGGAGACCTCAGAGCTCGTGGCGGGCGAGCATGTGGCGCTCGCCTACTCCGGCTTCCGCGAAGGCCAGCACCCGGATCGCGGCAACGGCGCGGCGAACCCATCCCGCGCCGAGATCCTCGAGGACCTTCGCATCCTCGTGGATCACGGGATCGGGCTCGTGCGGCTCTATGACTCAGGAGAGAACTCGGCCCAAGTCGTCAAGGTGATCGCCGAAGAGGAGCTCCCCATGAAGGTGCTTCTAGGATGCTGGCTGCGAGCCGAGGTGAGCAACCACGAGCGCTGTTCCTGGCTGAACGCGCCGATCCCGGCCGATCGGCTCGAAGCGAACCGCCTTGAAAACGCCAGTGAGATCGGACGAAGTATCGCGCTCTGCCGCGACTACCCCCGTGTCGTCCACGCGGTGAACGTGGGCAACGAGGCGCTGGTGGAGTGGAACGATCACATGGTCACGGTGGAGAGCGTGATCGCGTACCTGCGCACGGTGAAAGCCGCGATCGCCCAACCCCTCACCGTGGCCGACAACTGGGCGTGGTGGACCACGAAGGAAGGCCAGCGCGTGGCGCGCGAGGTGGACTTCCTCGGCGTTCACTCGTATCCCGTTTGGGAGGGCCGCGCCGTGGACGAGGGCCTGGCCGGCACGATCCACGACGTCGCCCGCGTCCGCGCCGCTGTCCCCGGCCGCCCGATCGCCATCCTAGAAGCAGGTTGGGCGTCCTCCGCGAACGAGTTCGGCGAGCGCGCCAGCGAAGCCCACCAGGTGCGCTACGTGACGGAGCTCCTCGCCTGGGGCCAAAGGACGAACACGACGGTCTTTCTCTTCGAAGCCTTCGACGAACCATGGAAGGGAGACCCCCAAAACCCCGCCGGCGCCGAGAAGCACTGGGGCCTTTGGAACGTCGACCGCACGCCCAAGCCCGCGGCGCGGGCACTGCGCCCGGTGACGGGTTCCCGCTAGGGCCATCCGGCGGGCGGCGCGATCCTTTCTGGACGCCTGCCCGTCCATGGACATCGCCGGGGCTCCCCCTGGGCGTGCGCTATGGCACGGGAGCCCGTCACTCCGTCCTTGGGCCCCGGGGGAGAGCCGCGAGGCCCGAAATTGACTCTGCAGTGCGTGGGAGACGCGCTCCTCCGTCGTGGTGGCTGATTCTGCCCCGAGCCCGTACCTTCTCCTCCCGATCGGCCGGCCCCGGCCCCAGGCCGCCACATACCCCGATGCAGTTCCACCTCGCGCGCTTCGCCGACCTCGTGCTCCCCGAGTTCCGCCCCGACGCGGTGCTCTGCACGTCGTACGACATCCCGTCCCACGCACCGACGAAGGAAGCGCTCTTCCGGCTCAAAGAACAGCGCAAGCTCCCCTCCCCGTCCGTCGCGGGGAGCTATGCCGCCGTCGTTTACGAGGAGGCCGCGCTCGAGCGTCATGCGCGGGTTGCGCACTTGCTCCGCCGGGAGAAGTGGAACAAGCCGGATCCGAAGTACCTCCACGTCCTTCGGACCCTCGCCTTCGTCGAGGTCGAGGCGTTCCTGCAGGGCATCACGGAGCCCTACGATGAGGCGTGCACCCTGGTTCCCGGCTTGCTCGCGTTGCCGGAAATCCTCGAGCCCATGTGCCGACGCGCCCTCGCCGCCGACATGCGTGACCTGCTGGCCTCACCGCCGGAAGCCCTCCGCCCCAAGGACGTATGGGCCTTCGCCCTGGCCGCTCCGGCGCTCACCCGAGCGGCAGGCGGACGGGACACAGAAGTGGATAGCGCGCAAGCGGCCTTGGACGCGATGACGGTCGCGATCCTTGAGGACGCGCTCCTCGAGGAGTTTGAAACCAAGGCGGCGGCCCTCGACGCCCTCTCGCTCCCGGGTTTTCTCTCCGTGGAATCCATGGACGGCTCGGTCGAATGGGCGGCGGACGACACTATGTTCCGGCGCATGAAGCCGATCTATCGAGGCAACTATGACCAGATGATCCAGTTCATCGAGCACTGGTGCCCCACGTCCGCGCAGCGATTGCGTGCCCCCTTTTCCTTCCGCTGGACAGACCCAAAGGCGGAGTTCGAGGTGCGTCCCCACCCAAAGAATCCCCTGTGGGGCCATGCGGTCACGCTCACCGAGTTGGGCTGACTTGACGCACCGCCGGGCGACTCCCTCGGCGGGACCTCCACCTCCGTTCAGGTAGCCCCTCTAGCACCCATCATCCAAGGCCCGAAGGTTCGCCCCCGACAGTGATGACGAACCACACTCTCCACCATTCGCACCAGGTCATGCGTCGACTCTGCATTGCACTCCCGTTGACTCTCGCACTGCTCCTCTCGGCGTGCGGGACTCTGTCGGACCTTGTTGATCCCCTGAAGGCCCACGACGCAATGGCGGAGGCCCCGGAGGCGCAGGATCCGATCCCGGATGCGCCCGGCGCAGTCCCCCTGGACGACGGGTCCGCCTGGATCCAACTCGTGTCCGGCGAGTGGCTCCGGGGGAAGGTCATCCGCATCAAGGACAAGAAGCTCGACTTCAAGAGCGACGAACTCGGGGAACAGTCCATCAGCCTCGCCGACGTGCTGCGCATCGTGTCGCCCCAGGAGCAGGTGGTGCTCACCGAGGATGGGCGCGTTTTCGAGGGGACCCTCGCTGCCGACAAGACAAGCCTTTGGATCACGGCAGGGAAGACCGTTCAGCTACCACGGAACCAGGTGCTCACCCTCTTCGCCGTGGACGGCCACCGCATGGCCCGGTGGACGAGGAAGATCAGCCTCGGCGCCACGTACCGAAGCGGCAACACCGACCAGACGGACTACACGGCGCTGGCGAAAGCGGTCAGGGAAACCGCCCGGACGCGCTGGTCCTCCAAGTACGCGGGTGCAGTCAGCAACGTCAACGACGCTGAGACCGCCAACAACCACCGGCTCAGCAGCAAGTACGACCTCTGGCTCTCGCGGAGGGCCTTCCTGACGCTACCGGGAGTCGACGTCTTCAGGGACCCATTCCAGAACGTCGACGTCCGGGTCACGCCCTATGCCGCGATTGGCTACGAGCTGGTGGACGGCGCCGACCACTCCTGGTCGATCAGCGTGGGCCCGGCATTCCAGTACCAGCGGCTCGAGTCGCAACCAGCGACCGGCGAGGCCGAGGACAGTTCGGCGGCGGGCGTCTTTTCCACCAACTACGACTGGGACCTGACCAGCGACGTCGATCTCTCGTTCAACTACAACCTGACCGTGCCGCTGCCGGACTCCGACGAGTACAACCACAACGCCGTCCTTAGCCTCGCCGTCAACCTCCCAGGCGACCTCGACCTCGACATCGCATTCATCTGGGACCGAGTCAATCGCCCCACCGCGGACGGAACCGGCCTCGCCCCCGAACCCGACGACTTCCGCACCACGATCGGCCTCGGCTGGAGCTTCTGAGCGCCATCTCGCCCCGAGCTAACTCCCATCGAGGAGTAGCTCTGTTCCAGGTGACGGCACGGCAATCGCCGATGTGATCGTCTTCAGGAGCCGCCTCTCCCCGACGCGGAAGAGAAGCTCTGCCACGCAGGGCTCTTCCCCGCTCGACGGGTGCAACGAAAGGTGCGGATGTGCACAGACCATGGTGGCCGACCATTCCCCCGCCCCTGCATCCGGACTGCCCCCCCAGAAGCGAGCCGGGGAAAAGTGCGATGGCGAGAGGATCATATGGCCGCATGGGACCGGCTTGACCATAGACCCCTTCTCCGAGTCGAGGGAAACTGACCTTAGGACCGTTTCGGCGGCGCCCCGCGCATGCAACGTGACGATCGAGCGATCGTCGATTTCGGGCACACGGCCGCAGAAGACCCGCAGGCCAAAGATGTCGTCACCCCGCCGATGAACCGACTTGGCGGCATCACCGAGCGCAGCGAAAGGGGCCTAGGCATAGATGTGGACAGATGTTCGGTCTTGGCCCCCCATGGACGGGCCGATATCGAGCGATTGACCGGGGACCTTCTGCCGTGGATCGTGATCGCTGATCCGGCCGACCCACCTCTGAGGTCAATCCCGACTGGAACTGGCACGACAGGGATCCTGTGCTCGACCGCTATCTGAACGCCGGCTACGACACGGGGAGGCATGACGCCCTGCGCGAAGACCTGCGGCTGCTCGAGGAGGCCGTACTAAAGCGCAACGCGGGACCTGCACCAAGCGAGAGGGACAAGAGGAGGTCCTGAGACCATCGTGTAGCTCCAAGTAGGAAGCGATGTCGCGGCCCAGTAAGCCAGCCGCGAACGCCCACGCCTGGGCTCATCCCCACTCCCAAGGGCCAGCCGCCCTGCTTGCGTCATCGTAGCAGGGGGCGAGTTGCGCGCTCGCCCTCTCTCCCCGCGCGTCCACCCCTCGTTCCGTTCGCGAGCCTGGGGACAGTGCCTAGAGCTCAAGCTCCTCGACGATGAATGCAGAAGACTTGGAGTGGTCGACGAAGTTCCCTTCATCCTCGAGCAAGGCAGCGCCCAGTTTCTGGCCCTCCGGCGAACTCATGCCCGCCATGAGAGCTTCCTCGGATTCGAACCAGACCTCGGCGACGCCGTCGTACTCGGGCTGCATTCCTCTGGACTCCCGTAGGCCTTGATTGAGGGGCGATTCCAGGGTGTGCGACTGGACATAACGCTTGGCGCCCATGGCCTCGGCGTTGCTCATGAAGAACGGGCCGTGCTGGTTGAGCCAGTAGTCCCGGAACTGCTCGCGCGTCATATCGGGGTGTCGCGTCAGGCACATTACAAACTTGATCATCGGTGTCTCAGCCCCTGTGGGACAGGTGGAGTCGCAGCGCGGTCAGCCAGGTTCCGTCGCCAAGGCGCGACGGGCGGGCACTGCAGGGCTGCTAAAGTACAGGCCCCTTACTGCCCCGGTCCACGGTGTTGCGATCAGTCGTCGTCATCGTCCTCCGCCATGGGGTCGATGGCCCACTCCGGATAATCCTGTTCGACGCCGCGCATCGCTCTCCAGAGAATCCGGTTCAGGAGGTCCTCCGGCGCTCGGTCCATGGCCGACCAGTCGATGTCGGCCGACGCCAGTGCGTCCTGCCGCAGGATGGGGTCGGCGATCGCCGTGGGCTCAGGGTTCATCTGATCGAGGGGCACGCCGCTGGGGCGTGCGGTGAACGGCGTCAGATCGGGCGTGTTGGTGAAACACTCGAACATGGGCGACGCACTGGCGTCGAACTGGTTCATCGGGGGGATCCCGAGGATCTGCTCCATCGTTCTCAGTACGCTCGTCGTGTTGTACTGAAGGCTGATGAGGGCGCCGCGCTTCGCGTAGGGGCTCGCCACGAAGGCGGTGGTCCGGTAGCCGGACACGTGGTCCCAACCCGCTTGTGGGTCGTCCTCGATCACGAAAATGGCCATCTTCGGCCAGAACGGCGAGCGGCTGAGGCCCTCGATGATCCGCCCCACCGCGAGGTCGCCGTCGGCCATGCACGCAGCGGGCGTAGGTGTCCCCGCTGACGTCCCGCTCGTATGGTCGTTCGGCAGACAGATCATCGTCAGCTCGGGGTACTCGCCCTTGACCGAAGCCTCCGCGAGATCCTCGAGCACGACGTCTGCGCGGTACTGATCGGGCACGGACATGTTCCAGCCCACGTAGCGCTTGGACGAATGGGGCACGAGCGAAGGCACCACCGGCTCGCAGCCGAAGATCACTTCATCCGAACCGTCCCGCCAGGCGCGGAAACACGCGCCAAAGTCCGGCTCGCCCGTGCGTGCCGGGTCGCGCCAGCGCACGCGGGGCTGACAGAACTCGCCGTAGTTGCGCAGGCTCCGGCCCGCCGCGAGGGCGTGGTCCCAGAGAAACCCCGCGGGCGAGTACGCGAGCGCGTCCTTGTCGTTTTCGGTCATCCCATCCGGGTAACTGCGCGGCCAGCCCGCGAAGCTGCGCTCGAGGTAGTCCGTGCCGAACGCCGATGTGGACCAGTTGTGACCGTCCGCGCTCAGGATGCCCGCGCAGTACGTGTTGTCGAGCAGGACGAAGGTACGCGCCAGCGCATGCTGGTTCGGCGTGATCTCTTCGCCGAAGACACAAAGGCTCGCGTCGCCGTTTCCCTCGGGCATGTCCCCGAGGACCTGGTCGTACGTACGGTTCTCCTTGATGATGTAGACGACGTGCTCGATGAGGCTCGGCTCGCCGATGCGCTCGGGGATCGCCACGGGGGCTCGGCCGCGCCTGGGCGACGCCAGCGCCGCTTCGATCGCCGGTCGCCGAAGGTTGGCGTCCACTTGGGCGGACAAGCGCTCCAGCTCTTCCCGGTCCGGAAGGGGTGCGAGGGACACGGAGCCATGGTACTGGTGCGTGTTGAACTCTGGCCCCTTGCCCCCATCGCGGCCACGACCGGGTCCAAGACCCTTGATGTTGGCGACCGCGAGCTGCCCCCGGCGCGCGTCATAGGCGATGCCCCCCGGAAACCACCCCGTGGGAATCAGGCCCAGCATGTGAGACTCGCCGCGGACCTCGGGCTCGAACTCCATCACGGCGACCGCGTTCTGCGTCCCGTTCGCGACGTAGAGGCGCTCGCCTGAGGGGTCGAAGGCCAGGGCGTTGGGCGTCGCGCCCAAGAGGTCCGAAGGCTTCGAGCGGCACCAAATGGTCTCTACGGGTGCGCCCGTGACCGCATCGAGCACGGTCAGCCTGTCGCTACCCGCGTTCGCGCACACGACGTAACGGCCGTCGGGGGAAAGCGCCAGCGCGGACGCATGCAGCCCGGTCTCGACCTCATGGCTTGTGCCACCCACGAGATCCACCACCGTGACCGAACCGGAGCTCGCGATCCCGGTGCGCGCGTCGATGAGCACCTCCGTCCCGCGGCCCGCAGGGCCGACGACGTCACCTGCCACCGGAAGCCGCCCGCCCCAGTTGCTCACGAAGGCACGGGTGCCGCTGAGTACCACATCGAATGGAGCAACGCCCACCTCGAACTTGCGCACGACGTCGCCGGTGGCGAGATCGAGCTCGATGAGCGTGTTCGAGAGGTTGCCGCACACCAGAAGGCGGTCTCCGTCGCCCGTCAGAGCGAGTCCGCTCGGAATCTCCTCCCGGCGCCGCGGCGCGTTGGCCGGGGGAAGCGGGATCGTGTGGGACGGCGACACCGCCCCTCCGTTGTGCACGCGGAAGACCTTGATCGAACCGTTCACATTCGAGAGGTACACGCGCCGCCCGTCAGCGGAGACGATCAGCCCCGTGTAAGAGAGCTGCCCCTTCTTGTCCGGATCGAGGATGTGGTCGGACACCGGCAGACCCGGCGCGCTCTTCTGATCTTCCGCCGGAAAAGGAACGCGCTGCACGACGCCCCCCGTCGTGCCGTCGAGCACGAGGAGTTCGGCGGTCTTGCCGGAAACGTAGACGTGCTCGCCGCTCCCGGAGAGCGCGATCGCCTGGGGCCGCATGCCTGGCAGGTCCACGAAGATGCCGTGGGGCGTCAATGTCTGGTTGACGGGCGTCATCGCCCGACCGAGCGGACCGCGCCCCACCTGGCCCGTGGGAGCGGTCGGGGTCTTGGGGGATGCTCCCTGGCACGCGGTGAGCAAGGCGAACAGAACGGAGGCACGGAGCGGGGTCGGCATGGGCAACGGGGGGACCGGAAGACGCGGTGGTCGAGGGGAATCTCGATCACAGACTAGCGGCTCTCCGGCGACGTAGCCCCCCCAAAGAGGGCCGTCCCTCTTCCTCACTTCGGCCTCTTTGCTCCCTGGCCCAGGTCATTTCTTCGGTCGACGGCCTCCTCGTGTACACCTCGGCACCGCATGCGCAGAGCGAGGTCTATCGCGAGGATTCCCGCCAACAGATCACGGGTATCGGCCGTTCGCGAGGTCGCCTTCGGTCACGGGATGAACGTCACCTGGAGGGCGTTCGTCGTGTTGAAGAAGCCCCCGCAGACGCCGGGGATGTCGCGGAACCAGAGCTGGAAGTTCCAGGTCTGTCCCGGGAGGATCATGCCGGACGGCGGAAACGTCAGTGAGTTCGCGATGATGCCCGGGCCAAACGTCGTCACCCCGAACGGATCCGCCGCGACGATGGCGTGGCGTTGGATCGTCCCGCCCGCATTGATGAACCCATCTCCGAACGGGGCGCTCACCGCCTGGGTGCCCATGAAAAAGAGGCCGAAGCCGTTCGGGGGGACCTGCGTCGCCTGGAGAACGAGATCATCACGGGCGTAGACGCTGGAGCCGGAGGCCATCAGGATGCCGCCCGCACCGGTCGAGTTCAGGCAACCACCGAACGGGTAGTCGTTGCCACACGGACAGTTGCTCCCAAACCCGTTCGGCCGAACGATGAGCTGACACGGATCCGGCACCCCATCCATGTTGACGTCCGGCGTGTATCCGAACGCAATGTCCACGGCGTCTTCGACGCCCGATAGGTCGCAGTCGAGGATGGGCGACCCGGACGTGTCGGCGCCGTTGAGCTCGTCGCCAAAGGCGACACCGCTTGAGCGCCGTGTCACGAGCCCGAAGTTCTCAGCTGCAAAGAGGATTCCAGGCAGCGCGCCCGGGCCGGGGGGCGTCGTCAGGATGTCTCCCGCTTCAATCGGCAGTCCAAGCAGGCTGTCGGGTGTGCCGATGATCGCCGAGCCACGGCGCACCGAGAACAAGACCATGTCGGTGCCTGTGCCGAACGCCCAGTCAAACGGGGTGCGCGAAGGAGTGAAGACCCCGTCCCCGTTGTCCCAGATGATGAGAGCATCGAGGTCATCGGTGCGTGGACCGCCCACGAGGTCGAGGCCGAGTAGCGGCGCGGCAGCCCAGAGCGCGGGCGGCGCCCCAGGGAGATTGTTCACCAGCACGTCCCCTCCCGCAAAGCCGATCGTCGCAGCGGAGGCGCTCGCCGGGGCCCCCGAAAGTGGATCGGGAAAGACGCCTTCGAGGGAGAAATACACCGGCGCGTTGAAGCTCAGCGGCGTGTGCACGTCGAGGGCATCGATGTCATCCCCAGGGGTCGGAGGCGGAGCCGGCGGCGACGGCTCGAGCAAACCGATCGCCGGATACGTGAACCCGTTCACGCTGGGGATCCCATCCCCGTCGAAGATCGCGACATTCGCCGGCGGTACGGCGAACGGCGGCATGGGAACGGGGAGCAACGAAACGTCCCCGAAGATGTCCGCGGCCGCGTCGGCTGCGAAGGCCTCGAGCGAGAGATCTGGAAGCAGGAACCCCGGCATGCCGACCGCGAAGTTGTCGACGGTGAAGAGCAGGTTCGCCCCGGGCATGTAAGGCACAGCCGGATCGAGATTGAAGTCCGTACCAAACGACAGCGCGTCGACTTCGATCGCGCAGCCGGGGAAAAGCCCGGGGGGGTGACCGACGCAAGTGGCGTGCGACGGAAGGGCGAGCCCGGGAAGGGGGGGACCGAACCCCGCACTCGTCCGTATCCCGGGCGTAGGCAGGGGGCCTGTGGTCGACGGAAGCGCCCCGACGTTGAATGGCTGCAGGAGGTCACCCTCCGTGATCGGCACTCCCCAAGCACTGTCAGGGAGTGAGATCGTTGGACTGCCGTGGTCGATCGAGACGGTGACCTGCGCACCTACGCAAGGCGTCAGCAGGGCCGCGATGAATGAAATACGCTTGTGAACCATGGTGTCGACCTCGCTGGGGAACGTCGGAGAGAGTTGTCCACCACAGGGTTCATCCCGGCCCAGAAACGTGCCATACGCACATCGGTGCGTAATCCCTGAAGAAACGCCCACCTCGGCCGTCGCCGAGTACGGAGGAAGGAGCCATGC
>CAJXRJ010000139.1 GCA_913058555.1 uncultured bacterium | reverse complement strand
ATCATGCCTAGTCTCGTGGGCTCGGAGATGTGTATAAGAGACAGGGCCAGGGAGGGGCGGAGCGCCCCCGACCAGATTACGAAAGCCCGGGGGGGCTCGTCGCCCCCCCGGGCTCATCAGGGGCTCATGAAGCGCGATGTTCGCTTCATTGACAGGGCTAGCGTCCCGCCAACGGGTCACGGGAGATCCGCCCGTGGGTGATGATCGCGACCTTCTGGAGCTTCTTCAGGAGCTCACACAGCTCGTCCATGGCCTCCGCCGTCTGGGAGACAGTGAGGACCCCGTCCTCGCCGATCCGGACCATGTTGTTTGGGTCGTTGTCCCAGGAATCAGGAAGCACGAGATTGCTGATTTGCTCCTCGAGCTGCGCGGGGAACAGAATGCCCCCGTCCGAGTGCAGGGAAGGGCTCACAATGTCCCAGACGTCAAAGCTCATATGCGCCCGCGGCTCAAAGGACTCTCCTTCCGTGTGGAGGATGATCCACCCCGGCAGGAGGGTCGCCCGGGCGTCGAGGCTGATCTCGAGGTCCCTGAGGACGCGCCCGAGGGGCATCTGGCGAATGCTGCCCATGGGGATCGTGTCCGCGAGGTTGAGTTCCTGGCGGAGGTTCGAGGTGATGTGGTAGTTGAGCCCCGCGATCTGGGCGATGTCTGCGAGCCACTCTGTGCACGTGCCTTCGTCGATCGTGAGGCTCGTGGTCACCGGGAGCTCCCTCAGCCGCCTGGTCTCTGCGAGGCCGTCCTGGAGGGCCTTGGGGAGCTCGAACTTGGGGGCACCCTCCCGACTCCTGTAGAAGGCACGGGTCTCGGCGAGCATCGATTCCACCTTGAGGTGGACGTCGCGTTGGTGCGTCACGGCAAGGAAATTGTCCCCGCCGGGCTCGAGGGCGCAGCCGTCCAGATCCCAGAGATAAGGCGCGCACGAATCGCGGATGAGATAGGCGAGGTCGTCAATCTCGGCATACTCCAGGAGGTCCTTCACCGGGTGCAAGTGGAGGAGGGGCTTCGCGAGTCGCTCCTCATGGGTCGAGACGACGACTTTGCCCCCCTTCACGCTCCAGGTGATGGCGTGGTTGACGTCCCGGCAAAGGAGGTCGAGGCTCCAACGAAGGGAAGCGGGCTCCGACCATTCGGCAGCGAAAGAGAACCCCTCGTCGTTGGCCCTATCCACCGCCTCCTCAGTGACCCGCATCGGAATCTTCGACGAATCAGCGAGGGCCTCCACGACGGCGGCCAGGTCTTCCGACGGGGCAAAGGAATGGGCCCGGAGGTAGGTGTCATCTACCCGTCTGGCGAGGGCGTCATCGACCGGATCCCGGGGGTGGATCTGGTCGACGGTGATTTTGGCTCGGATTTGATCCCAGGATTCCTGCTGGAGGGGCAGCGGGATCGAGAGAAGAGGGGCCGGGAGAACCGGCAGGGCCGACAGGGCGGCAACTAGGATGACCATTTGGCGCGGATGGGTGGTTCAGACGAATATTCCGCTGGGGATCGTGCACCTACGCCCTCCGCCTGGGCCCGTTACCACTTAGTGCTGACGCATTTTTTAGGTGTCGACGCGACGGGCCGACTTTGGGGACGATCAAGGGCCTGGGCTACTCGGTCAGGCGTTGGAGCGGAGACCTTCTCGATTCTCAAGTTCTGGCGCAGGCTCTGTCAGTTCCATGGCAAATCCCCCGCCGAATGTTGTCGAATCAGGCGACGAATCGGCCGATTGGAACGTAGCCCTACACGCGGGTCCTTCGGCGACTCATCCCGCCCGACCTCGATCCCGCACCCTTCCCAGTGACACCGCCAGACACTCTCCCGCACGGATTGCTCCACCCCCAAGCAGGGTGGGGCCGATTCGTCGTAGGCGCCCTCGTGGTCGCTGGCGCGGTATCGTGCCAGTCCTACAACGACCGCGTGGCAGGTGCTGTGGACGCCTATCGCAGGGGCAACTTCGAGCTAGCGGAGCAGCGCTTCCAAGACGAGTCGATGACCGGCTCAGCCTTCCTCTCGGGGGCGGAAGCGGGCATGTCCGCGTTCTCCGACGGCCGATTTGAGGACGCTCTCGGCCACTTCCAGGCCGCTGAGCGTGCCACGAAGGACGTGGAGGAGAGGGCTGCCCTGGGCGTCACCAACCTGACCGAGTCGCTCCTGACGTTGGCCGTGAACGAATCCCAGGCTGACTACCCAGGGGAGGGTTTCGAGCGCGTGATGGTCCACGTGATGTTGGGACTCTGCTACCTGACCCGGGGTCAGCCGGACGAGGTCCTCGTCGAGGCGCGCCGAGTCGATGAGATCCTGACCGGCGAACACGACCTTTACGGATCGGACTACGGCGCTGGCGGCGTCGGGCACTTCCTCTCGGCCATGGCCTACGAACTCGTTGGCAAGACCGGCGATGCGTACATCGATTACGTGCGCATGCACGAGAAGGGCGTGGGCGGAGACCTCGTACGGCGCTCTCTTCAGCGACTGGCCCGCAGGGAAGGCCGGGCGAACGAGCTCGAGCGCTGGAACTCCGAGTTTGGCGGCGAAGGCCCGGAAGTCCCCTACGGGTGGCCGACGGTCGTCGTCATCGGTGGCATGGGCATGGGCCCGACGAAGCTCGAAACGAAGATCGACGTGCCCGTGAAGGGCGGGGTCTTCTCCTGGGCCGTGCCGAAATTCGACGGTGGCAGCGGGAACATCTCGGCCCTCGAGCTGATCTTCCCGGAGTCGGGCACGCGCATTCGCAGCTCCGTCATCGAAGATGTCGCTGCGGTGGCGGGGGAGAACCTCGACGACCGCATCGCTTGGCTCGCGGCCCGATCGGCTGGACGGGGCCTGCTCAAACGACAGCTTGCCGATCAGATGCGCGACAACAAGAATGGCCAGGTCCTTGGCCTTCTCGCCGACGCCTTCACCGTTTTCAGTGAGCGCGCGGACTTGCGCGCTTGGCGCACCCTGCCCCGGCTTTGGGTTGCCGCCCGCGCCTTCGTTCCTCCCGACGAGTTCGTGGACATCGAACTCGGCGAGGTCGGCGGCGAAACCGTATCCCTCGGGCGCTTCAGAATGCTCGAGGGCGAGACCATGTTCGTGATCGCCCGATCCACCGACGGAGGGCTCGTAGCCCACGTCATTGGCGGCGAACGCGAAGACCCGCCCATCCAATCGCCCTCTACCCAAGGGCCACAGACTCCCTCCCCCAACTCGGGGCTCTAGACCCATGAAACGGCAATTCCTCTCTATCTCCGCCCTCCTTCTCGTCGCGACGGGTTGTAGCGGCCTCGGCTATGCCGATCCGAACAAGACCGAGACGGTCACGATTGACTTCGGATCCACGGACCTTCAGACGTTCGCAGGCGATCAGGCCCAGAGCTTCCTGACGTCGCCGGGCATGAAGTACTACGACACGTCCGCAAAGGGCCAGGACACGCGCATCATTGCCGTGCAGGGCGGCATCAAGAACGAAACGCGCGAGCACATCAACACGTCGCAGATCCTGCGCAAGATGAACGACGCGATCGTGAAGAGCGGTGAGGTGCGACTACTCGCAGGGGCCGAAGAGAGCGGTCGCGACCTGATCGGCGAGCAGCAGAGGTTCCAACAGGAATCAGGACGAGTCCGTCCGGACATGGCGAAGGCCTACGGCAGGCAACTGGGCGCGGACGTCGTCATCTACGGCAGCCTTTCCGACATCTTCAAGGAGAAGGGGCGCAGCATCGAGAGCCTTGGCTCCAAGCGCAAGGACCTCTACTACCAGCTCTACATGCAGGCCGTGGACGTCGAGACCGGCGAGATCCTCTGGACCGAAGAGACGGAGATCCGCAAGGAAGAGACCGTCTCGCTGTTCGGCCGGGGCTAGGGCCCGCGCTGCTCGCGGGGCAAGAAATTCCGAGTTCAGGGGAACCTGAGCGTTCGTTTCTACGCCCTTTGCCGCTTCTTAAGGCGAGACGCGGAAGAGGCACCGCGAATCAAGCAGGACAGTGGAGAAAGGGACCTCTCGGGCGCGTGAAAGCGCGCCAGGGACCCCGCAAAAGAGAAGCAAGCCGGCCCACGTGGGAAACCACGCGGGCCGGTCTCTTTTTGTCCCGCGAGAATCGCCCCGTCCTTCGGATGGCCCCGGCGACGGCTTTGGGCCAGGGCCGGGTGGCCCGCGAAACTCCTGAATGCTGGGTTCTGTTGCAGGACTCTCCATAATTGCGAGCGGGCGCAAGTTACTGCCTATGAATGCTTTGTGGCTCTTGGGTCGCTCCGCGGGGCGCTCGGAGAGGCCCGTTCCCGGGGAAAGGTGGGATTTGCCCGTTCGGTCCCCAGGGATCCCTGGCTCCGAAGGGCACAGCAATGAGCTGTGCTGGGGATCCTGACTCTCACGAGTCAAAAAGGCCCGTCGGTTCGCCGGCGGGCCTTTTATTTTGCCGCCTGTTTCGGGCCCGATTGGGCCGCTGATTGGCCCGCTGGCTGGGCTATCGAGTGGGGCGGATGGGCCCCGCCATGGGCGGCCTGCGACTCAGCCTGGCCCTTCGTCTCGGCCTTGGCCGCCACGCTCGCATCCCAGGCCGAGCGGACCAGCGAGGTCAGGACGTGATCCCGCCAGGCCCCATCGATGAAGAGGTAGTCCTTCGCGTAGCCTTCCTTTGCGAAGCCCAAACGCTCCAGCACGGCGCCACTGCGCGTGTTTTCTGGGCGATAGTTGGCCATTACTCGGTGAAGTTCGAGCCCGTTGAAGCCGTAGTCGATCACGGCCTCGAGGGCCTCCGTCATGAGGCCACGGCCCTGGGACTCGCCATCGAGGCTGTATCCGATGATGGCGGCCTGGAAGGCTCCCCTGACGATCTGGCTGACGTTGATGATCCCGACGACCCGGCCTCCCCGGCCGCCGTCAGCGGCATCCGGATCGCGCTCCATGAACACCGTTCGCATGCTCGCGCCCGCCTCAAACTCGTCCCTGGAGCCCGCGATCTGCCTGCGCCAAAACGGCAGCGAGTAGTACTCATTCGGCCTGGGGGGCTCCCAGGGGCCGAGATGCGCGCGGTTGCGGACGCAGTACTCAAGGACCCGACGAGCGGACGATACGGGCGGTACCTGGACGATCAGGCGCCGGGTGGTGAGTTCGAGAATTGGACGCTCCACAAGGCCGACCATAGCCCAGATGACCGGGCAGCGCAGGGCATGGACGCTCCCAGAGCTCCCAAAGGCCATTCGGCGGCCCATTTCGATCCGTCCCACAGGAAAGTCCCGGGGTTCGATTCCCGGATGGCTGGGAAGAGTGTCGCCCTGGATCGGTCGATAGCACACTAGACCACCCCGTCCCCGCGGAGCAGCAACCACCCATGGCCCTCATTCTCGTTACCGGCGGCGCCGGATTCATTGGCTCGCACCTCACCGATGCCCTCATCGCCCGCGGCGACCGCGTTCGCGTCTTTGACGACTTCTCCAGCGGCCGCATGGAGAACCTCAGTGCGGTAGAAACCGGCGCATTCCAGAGCGGCGCTCCCGTGGAGATCCTCCGGGGCGACGTGGTCGATGGCACCCTCTGCCAGGCGGCGATGACCGGGGTCGACGGCGTCCTGCACGAAGCCGCGCAGGTGTCGGTTCCCCGCTCGGTCGAGGACCCGCTCCGCAGCTATGAGGTCAACGTCACGGGGACCCACCAGCTCTTGGAGGCTGCGAGGGTGGAGGGGGTCAAGCGCTTCGTCATGGCGGCCTCATCGGCGGCCTACGGGAACTCTGAGACCCTGCCGAAGCACGAAGGCATGCTGCCCTCGCCCCTGTCCCCCTACGCTTCCGGGAAGGTCGCTGGAGAGCATCTCCTGAGGGTCTACGGCGAGTGCTTTGGCATCAAGACCGTAGCACTGCGCTACTTCAACGTCTTTGGCCCGCGCCAGGCAGACGACAGCCCCTACACCGGCGTCATCGCGATTTTTGCGCGGATGCTGCTCGATGGCCGCACTCCGACCATCTTCGGGGACGGCGAGCAGACCCGTGATTTCACGTACATCGACAACGTGGTCGCCGCCAACCTGGCGGCCCTTGAGCTCGACGCCGAGCCGGGCGCGGTCATCAACGTCGGCGGGGGCGAGCGTATCAGCCTGAATGAGCTCTACCGCGCGATCGCAGCTGATCTTGGTGGGCCGTCTGAGCCAGGGTACGGCCCGGATCGGGCCGGCGACGTCCGTCACAGCCTGGCGTCCGTGGAGCGAGCGAAGGAACTCCTCGGCTACGCGCCCAGCGTGTCCTGGCGGGAGGGTCTTTCGCGCACCGTCGCCTGGTACCAAAGCCAGGAACAAGAAAAGGCGGCTAGCTGATCGATCCGGGCCAAAACGAGCCCGATTCGGTCCGTTTCGGCCAGAAAGTGAGCGCCTGGAGCCGGCGTGGCATGTGTCTCTTGCGGGACCTCCATGCACAGGATTCACGGGGGCTGGGCGGGATCGGTTGCCGCCCGATTAGCACGCCGTTACCCTTTTCGCCTCTTACCCGCGCGGAGCGTCCGCGCGTCTGTGTGCCGCGCCGTGCCGCGCTGGTGCAACCCTCAAATACCCTCACCGGGCGTCCCGTGCGCCCGGCAACGGTGCCGGCTTCGCGGCCGCGTGCTGAACAGGACCCTGCCATGGGCTTCAACGACGACCTCCAGGCGCTCTTCGGCCTGACCGACGTTCAATACAAAGCGAACCTTCCCAAGGACGAGCTGTTCCACGAAGCGATCGCCAATGACCGTGGCCGTGTCCGCGAGGGCGGACCCGACGACGCGCAGAAGGCCTTCCCGACCAAGCTCGGTGTCGAGGGCCCGCTGATTTTCTACAGCGATCCCACCTGCACTGGACGTCCGGTGAACGACACGTTCGCCGTGTCCAACCCGGGTACCGACGACAAGATCTGGTGGAAGTCGGACCTCAAGAAGTTCGACCCCGCGAAGTTCGATGCGCTTCTCGGACGAGTTGCGGAGCACTTGAACCAGAAGAAGGCGACCCTCTACGTGAAGGACGTCTACTGCGGAACGGATCCGTCCTACGCCGTGCCGTACCGGTTCGTCGGGGAGTACGCGACCCACGCGATGTTCGTGCACAACATGTTCCCCAAGGGGATCGAAGGTGTCGCGGACGAAGATGGAAAGCGATGGACCCTCCTGAACGTGCCCAGTTTCCACGCTGATCCTGACCGCGACGGAACGCTTTCGGCCCGCGCCGTGATCAGCGACTTCAAGCGCCGCATCCTCCTCGTCGTTGGCCGCGCGGATTACTGCGGCGTCAACAAGAAGGGCATGTTCACGGTCATGAACTACATGCTGCCCGACCTTGGGCACATGTCGATGCACTGCTCCGCCAACGTCGGCGCGGGCGGCGACGGCGCCATCCTCTTCGGTCTTTCCGGCACGGGCAAGACCACGCTTTCGGCGGACCCCGCCCGCAAGCTCATCGGGGACGACGAGCACGCGTGGACCGAGTCCGGCGTCTCGAACCTCGAGGACGGCTGCTATGCGAAGCTCATCGACCTCGACAAGAGCGCTGAGCCGATCATCGCTGACGCCCTGAGCACCCGCGGTACCGTGGTGGAGAACGTCCCCGCGCTCCCCGGTAAGAAGATCGAGGACACCGATCCCCAAGACTTCGATCTGACCGACGGTTCGATCACGGAGAACACCCGGATCAGCTACCCGTTGGACGCGAACCCGAACGTTGCCGATGGCGGCCGCGGACCCCACCCCGACACGATCGTCCTGCTGACCGCGGACGCCTTCGGCGTGCTTCCGCCTG
This sequence comes from uncultured bacterium, assembly GCA_913058555.1. GTDB lineage: Bacteria > Planctomycetota > UBA1135 > UBA1135 > Saltatorellus. Next base: position 5,440 of record CAJXRJ010000139.1, on the reverse strand, counting down.
TCTCGATCCTTGACGCGAAGGAGGTCATGTACCACTTCGTCCAGGGCTTCACGGCGAAACTCGCCGGCACCGAGGTCGGCGTGACCGAGCCCAAGGCCGCTTTCTCAGCGTGCTTCGGTGCCCCGTTCATGGCGCAGCACCCGCCCGTGTACGCGAAGAAGCTGGCCGAGAAAATGGCTCAGCACGAGGGACGCTGCATCCTGCTGAACACCGGCTGGGGCGGAGGTCCCTACGGCGTGGGCAAGCGAATCTCGATCAAGGACACCCGTGCGCTGCTCGATGCGGCGCTCCGCGGCGACCTTCACGCCGACGGCATGGAGTACGAGGTGCATCCCACCTTCAACCTCAAGATGCCGAAGAGCTGCCCCGGCGTGGATTCAGCGATTCTGAACCCGCGGAACTCCTGGGACGACAAGGCCGCTTACGATGAGGCCGCGGAGAAGCTGCGCGGAATGTTCCGCGACAACTTCGAAAGCAAAGGCTTCGCGTCGTTGGGCATCGAGCCCGCGATGTAAGTGGGCTAAGAGGCCAAAATCATGACGGACCCGATCGAAGAGCGGCGCCAAGCGCTGTACATGGAAGGACTCGCGCTGTTCGGCAAGGACCAGCACGAAGACGCCCTGGTGAAGTACGACGAAGCTCTAGAGATCGATCCGGACTGGACCGAGGCCATGCACGGCAAAGCCATGGCCCTGATGCGCCTTGAGCGCTATGACGACGCCATCACCGTGGGCAAGCGCATCGTTGAGCTCGATCCCAACGATGCCTTCGCCCACACGTCCCTTTCGATGTTCTACCAGCGCAAGGGCATGATCGACGAGGCCGAGGCGGAAGGCGCCAAGGCCCGCATGATCTCCTGGAAGGAAGAGCTGAAGAAGAATCCCGATGCCGCTCCGCCCGGACCCGCGGGCAGCATGAACGTCATTCAGTAGGGGGGAGTGGGCGGATGGGACTCCTCGGTTTCGTATGCCCTTCTGGTGGCTTCCTGCCCCTCGTGGCCGTCTTTGGCTGCCTCCTTCCTATCGCCTCATCGGCGCCGGCGCCCCAAGAGCGAGGCCAGAAGGAGCAGGGGGGCGAGGAGTCGACCGTGAAGGCGCTGCGACGGGTCGCGAACGCCCTCGCTTTGGCGGCGGACCGAGCTCACCGCCGTGCCCAGGAGGCGGAGCGCCTTGCTGAGGCTGCCCGTCGGCGATCGAACGAGGCTGCGGCGGCGCTGCGCAGGCTGCGCAAGTCGCTTGGTCTGCCCGTGGGGCAGCCGGCACCGCCAGTCCCCGGCAGGGGGAAGGCGGCTGAGGTGCGCGATCAGGGGAGTGTCGACCGGGCCGTTGCGCCCAAGGCCGATGGGCGTTCTCGTCTCGCGGGCGAGACGGACAAGCACGCGGCGGCGACGCGAAGCGCCGCCGAGAACAAGGCTCTCTATCTACCGCGCGAACGCGCCGCGCACCGTAGCGCCGGCGCGCGCCGAGTCGTCCGCGACGCCTATACGTTCAACCCCGGCGATGCCCCTGACATGGGCGACCTCGACATCTATACCGGGTGGCAGTGGGGCATCAACGTGGCGCGCGGCGAGACGACCTTTGTGGGCAAGCCACTCGGCTCGATCCCCAAGACTGGCCACGTGGACCTCGCGAGGCTCTCGATCCAGCCGGACCCTGCGAAGAACGCCGTGGAAGTGAAGTGGGGCCTTCGCCGCTTCAACCTCGGCGACACGACCGTCACCGACTGCGACTTCACGGACATCCAGCGCGAGCACGGGATCTACGACGAGGTCAGCGGGCACGGCCTCTACCGCGGGAACACTTTCCTGCGCCTCGGTGGGCAAGCCATCCAGATGGCGTACCGCGACGGGCCGGTCCAGCAGTACAAGGCCAGCAATATGCCCTACACGGGCCGGGCGACCTACGTCCTCGATGGCAACCACGCCGTGGACACGGGCCTCCACGGCAGCCGCTCAGGATTCGTCTGGACGTTCTTTGATCCAGGAACCCACGCCCAGCCCGCCACTGTGGTGGTCCGGGACTGCACTTCGGTACAAGCGTGGGAGTCGCCGCGGACGGCTAGCGGACCGGGCTCCCCGGCCGTGCGTTGCCCCGGAGGGCTCGTGGTGCATCACTACCAGCACGTCAAGCCAGAGGCCGCGCCGGCCACCGAGACCCTCGCGATCGATAACTGCCTCTTCGATCACACCCTGGGGTCGATGCCGGTCATGGCGATCCGCGGCGTAGGCACGATCTTGATCGAGGACTCATGCTTCCTCGCCCGCAAGCACCGCAATCCTGTGGTCGACATCGATGACTTGCCAAACATGCCCAGCGGCAAGGTCATCCTCGAGAACAACGTCAGCCCCAAGGGCATGGAGGTGTTCCTCCATGTGCGCGGCAAGCGCGTGTGTTCCATGCACTGTCCCGGCAAGCGCATCGAGATCGACGTTCGCACGCTGGAGAGGACCGAAAGCGAGCCGAAGGACGATCCGGTCACTCGGCTCGTGAGCCCGTTGGCGGATCGCAGGGTGGCACCCGGCATCCACACGCAGCCGATCGGTCACATCGACGACATCGGCACGGTCAAGGCGAGCTATCGCTAACGGAGCCTTGAGCCGCAGTCGTTAGTCAGCTTTGGGAACGGCCCGAGCTGCCCCGCTGGGGGCAGCTCGGGCCGTTCCCGGAGCTGACTAACGACTGCGGCTCGACGACTACTCGTCTTCCATTCCGAGGGCCGTGCGGCCTTCGGGGGAGATCAGCTGGGGGCTCCAGGACGGCTCAAAGACGATTTCGATTTCGGTGTCGTCGATGCCCTCGAGGGTGTTGCAGCGGCGCTTCATCACGTCGGGGATCGTCCGTGCCTCGGGGCAGGACTGGGACGTGAGGGTCATCGTGATCTTGACCGTCGGCTCTTCGACTTTGACGTCATAGATGAGTCCGAGGTCCACAATGTTGACCGGGATCTCGGGGTCGAAAACCTGGCGGAGCTGGTCGTAAACGTCTTCTGTGGTGGCTGTCATTGGGGGGTCCTTTGGGGCTTGGTGAGCGAAGGGATAGGCCCTCCGGCGCCGCCTGTAAAGCGTAGATTGCCCAGGAACAACCTGGGACCCCTGGGGAGTCCCGCTAGAAGAGCACAGGCCCGTCGATTCTGGCCTTCGAGAATGGCTTGAGCCCCATCCAGTTGCGCTCCAGCTGGGCGTAGATGCCGCGGAAGTCCGTGGTGGAGGGGATATCGCCTTCCACCAGTTTTCCCATGTCGGGCAGGGTGCCGTACTGGCGAGCGGCGACCTTGGGGCCCAGGAGGAGGACCGGGTTGCCGCGGCCGTGGTCGGTGCCACGGGAGCCGTTCTCCGCCGCCCGGCGGCCGAACTCGGAGAAGACCATGGTCACGACCCTCTCGGCCTGGCCGGCGGCTTCGATGTCCCTCTGGAAGGCCGTGAGCGCGGCTCCGAGCTGGGTCATGAGGGCGCCATGGACCGAGGCCTGGCTGGCGTGAGTGTCGAATCCGCCGAGGCTCACGTGGAAGATCCGCGTGCCGAACTCGCCGCGGATGAGCTGGGCCACGAGGCGCAGTTCTTTGCCCAAGGGGGTGCCCGGGAATGCGATCTTCGTCTTGGCGCTGGTGGCCTGGGACATGCGCTCGGCCGCGCTGTACGCCGTGCGAGCAGCGGATCTCAGGAAGGCGAGGTCGCCCGTGCCCTTGCGGGCTGCCCCCACGATCTGGTCGCGTTCCTTCGCGAGCTGCTTCGACGTATGGGCCAAGCGGAATCCGCGGTCATCGGGCACAGCCGGGGGCACGGCCTTGGCGCCGCGCATGGACAGCACGCTCCCGCGGCCGCCAACGGACAGGGCAGGGAGCGAGCCAGGATCGCGCGCGACGAGCTGGTCCGCCAGGTTTCCGAGCCAGCCCACGCGGCCCACGGGTTTGAAGGGTTCCGCCGTGTGCCAGATCTCCATGGACCGGAAGTGCGATCGATCGGAGTTCGGGTGCCCAACGCCGTGCACGATCGACAGGGAGCCCTCCTTGTACAGCTCCGCCAATCCCCCCAGGGCCGGATGCAGGGCGATGTGGTCGGTCAGCTTGTGTACGGAGCCGACCTTCTGGCCCAGGGTCGGGCGCATCCGGTAGTAGGCGTCTTGGCTGAACGGGATGACCGTGTTGAGCCCGTCGTTGCCGCCGGAGAGCTGCACAACCACAAGGATTCGATCCTCTTTGGTCCCGTCCATGCGCGGCGCGCCCATCAGCTGGGGAGCCAGGGATCCGAGCACGGATAACTGGACACCGCCTGCGAGGAAGGTGCGGCGCGAGAGTGGGTGTTGCTTCATACGAGGTGGAACTCCGGTGACGTGAACACGAGCGCGGCAACCTTGTGCACGGCGTGCCCGTCGGAATGGGCGGAGGAGGCTGCGGCTTCGAGGGCCTTGCGCATCGGAGGGTCAACGCCCTCCGGCATGAGCACGGCAAGAACGGCGTCGACTGCCTCGCTTCTCTTCACCTTGCCGAAGGCCTTCGTGCCGTCCAGGCCCTTCGCGAGGGCGAAGTCGGACAGCATGTTGTGGCGCGCGACCCAGGTGCCCGGGTCGATCCAGCTCCGTCCGCCGTCCCATCCTTTGACGGTAGGGGGCATGAAGAGCGTTTGGCCGATGACACCGGCGGCGCGCACGGCATCGAGGGGAGAGAGATCAGAATTCGTTGAGAGGGTGACGAGGGCAACCAGCTCCACCGGCGAAGCGATCCGGCTACGGCGGGCGCCAGGGGCCATGAAGATCGGGTCACGGAAGATGCGACTCAGGGTTCGCCCGATGTTCCAATCCTCACGGACGAGCAGCTTGCCGAACCGCAGGACGTCGGCGCGCTCGGGCTCGTGGGCGACAAACGTCGAGAGGAGCCTGCGGGCGATCCAGTTCGGGCATTCGGGGTGCCCGAGGACGCGTTCGATCGCTTCCTCGCCGGTGCGCACTCCTCCCTTGCCGAAGATCGTCTTTTCGCCGCCATCGTGGTGCTCCTTCCGAAACACGAACTTGCGTCCAACGACGGACCATCCGCTGAACGCGCGCGCGGCTTCTTTGATGTCGTTCTCGGTGTAGCCCCCCCCGATGCCGAGGCCGAAGAGTTCCATCACCTCGCGGGCGTAGTTCTCGTTCGGCGAGCCGACGCGGTTCTGATTCCCGTCGAGCCAAACGAGCATCGCCGGGTCCTTGGCCACGCGGTGGAAGAGCTCTCGGAAGTCGCCCAGTCCGTGGTTGCGAAAGAGCTCGTTCTGGCGGTGCATGAGTCGCACGTCGCCCACCTTCGAGTTGGAGGTCGCGAAATGGCCATGCCACATCAGCGTGACCCTCTCGAGGAGCGGCGCACCGTCTCCGAGGATCAGTGCCATCCACCGCGACTGGAGCGACGTCAGGTCGCCAAGGGCTGTCTCTTATACACATCTGACGCTGCCGACGATATGCAGTGTGTA
>CAJXRJ010000138.1 GCA_913058555.1 uncultured bacterium | reverse complement strand
CACGGGGGCATCGTCGAGACCGTCATCGAGCGTGAGACCGACGCGGACATCGTGGTGATCGGCAAGCGCGGCGCGTCCCACGAATTCGCGCCCGACCACCTCGGTAGCAAGATCGAACGGGTGATCCGCGAGAGCATCCGTCCTGTGCTCGTGGCCTCCCGTGAATTCAAGACACCCACGCGCGTCATGATTGCCTTCGATGGTGGCGCGAGTGCTCGCAAGGCCGTTGAGTTCGCGGCTAGCTCCTCGCTCTTCAAGGACCTCGAGGTCCACGTGACGATGGCGGGCAAGCGCGGCGCCCAAGCGGAGAAGGACATGGCCTGGGCCCTTGAGACCCTCGGCCAGGCCGCCCTCAAGACCGAAAGCGTCTTCCTCGATGCTTCGGCTGGCGAGGCCATTCCCAAGTACGTCGAAGCGAACGGCATCGGCATGGTCGTCATGGGGGCCTACGGGCACTCCTCCCTGCGCCGCTTCATCGTGGGCAGCACCACGACGTCGATCATGCTGCACTGCCACGTGCCGATCCTGCTGTTCCGGTAGCCCCGGCGGGGTCGAAGGGCCCCCTCACCGGGAGCGGCGCCCGGCGAGACCGTGGCACGGTGAATGGTGCCGCCCAGGGGCCCTGCGCCGGTTCCCAATGCTGGGCAAGCACCCCGATGGGGCGGCGCCCATGGCGGAACCCCGCGAATGGCCTGGCGGCCTCGGGCTTGTGCCCCGGGTCTGGGTTGCCATCGATCCTGGTGCCGATCGCGGAGCCCCCGCGGGGCAGAACTGAGATCCCGTGCTCCCGGTCACGCTTTGCCGTGGGTTGACCGGGTGCGCCCTGGGACGGGGCGCCAGTGGCTGCGCTCCACGGGCCCAGGATTAGTCTCAGTTCTTTCGTTCTTTTCTGCGCGCGGCATCAACTCACTTATCGCCGTAGTCTTACGGAGGGCCAAACGGCGTCCTCCCCGACGCTCAGGCCATGATTACACCGATGCATCCCCCCAGCTCCGAAAGCACCTTCTTGGCGACCCTAGAGGCCGCACAGTTGGGTGACTCGGGCGCGATGGAGGTTCTTTTCGAACGCTTCTACGGGAAGGTCCAAGCCATGGTCCACGCCGGTCTCGCCAGGGACCTCCGGACGAACCGACCCTGGCTGCTCGCGCGCTTCAGCACCGGTGACGTGGTCCAGGACGTGTTCCGGAGTCTCCTGAAGGACCTTTCCGGGTTCCAAGGCAGCACCGAGGACGCATTCACGGGCTACCTCGCCATGGTGGTGCGCAACCGGTTGATCGACGCCATCCGGTTCCACGAAGCGGCCCAGCGGGATGGCCGGCTCTCCGGAGACGAGGTGCTCCTCGGCCAATCGGAGTCCGAAGAATCCAACCCGCTGGAGGCCGCGGCGAATGCCGAGGCCCTCGAGGGATTCCACCAGGCCCTCAGGACCTTCGACGACCGGGAACAGCTCCTCCTTCGGGCTCGGCTCGAGCAGGAGGTCAGCTTCCAGGACCTCGCCGACCAGCTCGGCTACGGCTCCCGGGACGCGGCGCGGCGCGCGTTCTACGGGGCCCAGGCACGCCTGGCGATCCGGCTACGCAAGTCCATGGGCGGCGGCACCGAAAGCTGCAGCACGACGGATGGCGAGGTGGGCCCATGACTTCCGGGCAGAACCTCGACCCTGCGATCTTTGACGATCCCGCCCTCGCGGATCTCGTGGCCAAGGCCATGGACATTCAGGACGCCGGCGAGATCCTCGACCTCGAGGAGCTCTGCGTCGACCACCCACACCTCGTGGGTGCAGTGAACGCGTCGCTCTATACGGGCAGCCAGATTCTCTCGCTCCAGAAGGGGCACGCTGGCTTCGATCGCCGCAAGGGCCGGGTGCTCGCGGACCGCTACCGCCTCAACCAGCGTCTCGGGTCCGGAGCCATGGGCGTCGTCTACGGTGCCACTGACCTCGACCTTGGGCGGAAGGTCGCCGTCAAGATCCTGCGAAGCGGATTCCTCGAGACCCATGAGGCCGAGCAACGCTTCACCCGCGAGGCCGAGGCCATGGCCGCGGTCACTCACCCGTCCGTGATCACGGTCTACGACCGAGGTCGGACCGAGGACGGTGAGGCTTTCTTGGTCATGGAGCTCCTGGAAGGCGCTTCCCTGGGGAGCCTGCTGGACACGGCGACGGACCTCGCGCAGTCCGGTCAGCGCGCCAGCACCGACTGGGTCTCGGCGGCCCTTGCCGGCGGCCGGTTGGACGAATCGACCTTCCTGCGCGCGGCGACCCGCTGGACCGCGGACCTCGCTTCGGGACTCGCGGCCGCCCACGCGGCGGGCGTGTACCACCGCGATGTGAAGCCTTCCAACGTCTTCATTCGCCGCGACGGCACCCCCGTACTGCTTGATTTTGGCATCGCCGCGCGTACCGACGAGCACACGATCACCCGCGATGGATCGGCGGTTGGAACCCCGGCGTACATGGCGCCGGAGGCCTTTGCGAACGACGCTTCACCGAGCCCGTCCCTCGATGTCTACAGCCTCACCGCCACGCTGTATCACCTGCTGACGGACAAGGCCCCCTACACAGGCACGCCGTCCCAGGTCATCGCGAGCCTCATCACCGATGGCCCGACGCCGGCGTACAAGCTCGAGCCAGGGATGCCCCGGGATCTCCAGGCCATCTTGGACAAGGGCATGGCCCGGCGCGTGTCCGATCGATACGCCTCGGTGGCCGAACTCGAATCGGATCTCCGGGCATTCCTGGTGCACCAGCCCGTCAAGGCTCGCCCGATCTCGCGCGTCACTCGCACGTGGCGCAAGGTCCGCCGCATGCCCGTCTTTTGGGTCTTGCTCCTCGGAGTCCTCGCCACTTGCGGCGGTCTCGCCTGGCGGGATGTGCAGCTCGAGCGCGCGGCCAAGGACCTCGGGATTTACCACGAGGCCGAGCGCCACATTCCCCCGAACCTGATCTACGGCGGTCTCGACAACCGAATCCTGACGGAGGCCGAGGGCAAAGATGCCGTTGAGGAGTACCTCAACACGATGGTCGAACATCGTGCTGCACCCCTGCCGTCCCTCATGACGAGGATGGCTTTCCGCCTCGATCACACAAACGCGGCGGGTGCGGCAAGTGACATGCGAACGGTCGCAGCGGACATCGGCACCGAGTACGCATCGGCACTGGCCGATCGCTACGCAGCATTGTCCTCAGACGCCCAGGGTGCCTACGCGCTCGATATCGAAGACCTACCAGAGCCGAAGACGCCCGACGATCTCTATCTCGACGCCATTCACGCTTTCCGCGGTGGCAAGAATGGCCGCTTCAAGGAGCGGATCGGAAACGATCTGCTGGACGGCTACCCAGGGGTCGAAAGCCTGCGCCTGATTCTAACTGTCAGGACGCAGACGGTATCGGCCTACGAACGCTTGCTAGCGATCGAGGCAAGCGGGCCCCGGAGAACGGCGCAGACGGCCTTTCAGATAGGGGGGGCGCTGACCATCCTTCGAAGGTTCTCCGAAGCTGAGGATGCCTTTCATGACGCCCTCGAGCTGGCCCCCGGCAGCTTTCGCACCCATGAGAATCTCGGGCTGGTCAAGTGGTGTCTCGACGACATGCCCGAGGCCGTCGCCCACTTGGAGCAGTCCATTGCCTTCAAACCGAATTACCCCGAGCCGCAATACCTGCTCATTCGCGTTCTCATCGATGAAAGGACGCACCTTGACGAGGCAGAGGCACTCTTGGCCAAGGCGCCGCGACGCGGCACCAAGAGAAGCCGACTCTGGGCCATGACGCTCGGCCCCGAGATTCTGGCGGAGAGGTCGTTCAGAGCGCTGATCGACGGAGACGCGGAGGCGGCGCAGGAAATGGCCAAGCGCGCCGTGGCAGGATTCGACAAGACGGCGCCGAAGTGGCCCGAGTACCCGAAGGAGTTCCTTGCTCCGGTGCTTTCGCGACTCGAGATCGCCCGAGCTGTCGCCACGGATGACGGTGACCTGTTCGGCACTCTCCTGCGGCATGCACGACTATCAGGACTTCGACGCGTTTTCCTCACCAATGCGCGACGCTTCTTGCCTCCTGGGACCACGCCGGAGCTTGAGAAACTGCTCAGCTACTTGGCCGATGAGCATTCGGCTCGGAGTACGCGAAGCGATCTCGACGAGCTGCGTACGGAGCCGGACGCCTCGGGACTCCGGACAGAGAAGCAAGGCACGGATCGCTGATCCCCCCAACCATTAAGCCCGCGCGACTTTTTTTCGCCGGCGACGAAGATCAATCAACCTCACTTTCTATCGACACTTTTCAGATGCAAGCCATGTACCAGTTGACGCGAACAGTCCTTCTCAATTCAACGAGGTCGACCGTCGGGATCGCCTTGGCGATCGGCGGCCTGAACTTTTCCGTGGCCGAAGCGGCATGCCCACAGGGGTTTCAGACCACGGTCCAGGGAACTGCTTCCACCTGGGCCGCCGGCGTTTCCTTCCGGAAGGACCCCAACCCGCAGACAGCCTCACTTGATAACGACCTGGTACGGGTCAAGGGGCCGCACGGGCAGAATTCATTCCCAACGGAGCTGGACCCCGTCGTCTTCGACAAGGCGCCGAACTTCACCCTCCCGGCGATGTTCAAGAATCTGAACGCCGCGGAGCTCACGTTCTTGCACCTCGATGCAATGTCTACGGACAACCCGATGCCCAACGTGAGTACGTCAGGGAATATGGCCATCACTGGCCTGTGGGCAGCAGTGGCGTTCTCCGTGGATTCAGGCACCATCGGGGGGCCGAACACCATCGTTCGCACCCGTAGTCAGAACGGAAACATCGAGCACGGGAGCGATATCTACGGCTCCTACCTCAAGGGGAGCAGCACGATTGCAAGTTCGCTGCTGGGGGAGACGATCCTTGAGATCGGTGCTCCACGAATTCGCGCGCTTGAAGGCACCGTGAGCCGTGATATGGACGCACTAGACTTCGGGCTCGGGGTCTTGTCCCACCGCCAAGGCACGTTCCCCAACGTCATCTGGAAGACCAACGCGACCTTCTATTTTTCCGTGACCAAGGACAGCGCTGCTGATCTCCACTTGATCGGGGCGGACCTCGTGGCTGGTGTCGAGACCAGCGGCGCGACCATCTACAAGATCACTTGGGACCCCATTTCAAAGACATGGTCGGACGTGTCAGAGGATGTCCCAGCGAGCGACATGGGACTGACTGACTCCGCCGACGACATTGACGCCCTCTCTGTGACCTCTGAATATGGCGGCGTCTACGTCTTCTCCACGGTGACCCAGCAACCTTCGGACCCCCGTTTCTTGGTCTACAAGAAGGACTGGGCGACGCTTGTGCCCGCCGTGGCCCCGCAGATGCTGAGGGACGGATTGGGAACTCCCCTCGAAGTGCAGATGGGCCTCGATCATGACAACAACTCTGATCCCGATGCCGTGTGTATTATCGATCCAGAGGTGATGCCTGGCACGTACGACCAATTCGTCGGTACGCCGTTGGATCCCCCGATCGACCCGTCCCTCAGTGATGATTATGGTTGGCTTGGAACGAGCAGCTGCCTTTCCCGCGGCCCCGATACCGGACTCGACACGCGAATCCACGTCGAGGTGACTGGCCTCCAAGACGCTTCGCCTCTTTGGATGGGGTTCTCGACGAACTACGACCCGCTGCCTGTGAAGCCCAAGGGGGATTGGGTCTTCGGGTCCATCGGCAACGCGCCTGCGGGGCAGACCTACTTCGAGTACCTGCTCGATCTCGATCCCCTCGTGTTCCCGACACTCGTCGGAACGAATCTGTCCACGTACTTTGTGGGCGTCAACGAGATCGGGCAGCTGAGTACCAGTTGGGTTTGCACCGTCCATACCTCCTACTAGGGGGCTCGCTTCCCCTTCGCTCGTCATCTTGATGAGCGGCCGCTGCCATTGCCCACCATCGACGCCCTAGCGGCGTCAGACGACCACCTCCGGTGATCGCCCGCTTCGCAAGGGGGCCTCACCCAATGCTCGCCAGGGCCACTGGACCAAGGCCGCTCGGCTCATGCGTCCTGACCGCCGCCCCGCCCTCAGATCCCCCGGATCTGAGGGCGGGGCGGCGGGCATTGGGCCCTCCTGCGGCACGCCGAGGGGCAAGAAGGTTGGAGTTGCCTGAGTTCTTGCGCGCAACGGATGTGGCGATGACGCCGTTGTTCCTGGGGCGACAGTGCTCCCTGAACAGCGACGTATCCATGAGACCGAAGACTCGCCACACCACCGAACACACACCTGCTCCAGTCTTGTTCCGTGACGACCTTGAGCTCGTTCGGGGGGCCGTCGCGGGCGACGAGGGCGCGATGCGCAGGCTAGCGAGCCGGCTGGCGCGTATTCCGGCGATGATTGGAGCGCGGGATCGGTTGATGGGTGGGCGGCTTTCGGCCCACGACATCGACGATGCGTCCCAGGAAGCCATCGCGGCGATCTGGGCGAAGCTGAGTACTTACAACGGCACGTGCCCGATCGAAGGATGGGCCCATGGGTTCGCCCTGCGTTTGCACCTCAAGGCTCTTTCGGCCCGAACCAAGACGGGCACGGGGGTCTTGCCTGGCGCGGACTCCGGTCCTTACGCCGAGGACTCGACGGTGATTCTCGGGGACGAATACCGCCTCGTGCACGACTCCATCGATGGGCTTCAGGGGACCCAGGCGTTCATCGTTCGCGAGCGTCACTTTGAAGATCAGTCCTTCGTGAAGATCGCCGAATCCCTTGGCCTGAGCCCCGCGACCGTGAAGACCAAGTACTACCGCGGCCTCGCTCGGCTCCGTGATCGACTCGCGCCGTTCTGGGTAAATCGGCAGCGAGGCCACCCGAGGATGGAGAGTGGGTCGAAGCTGTGAGCGGTTGCTTGGTTGCTTCAGCCGTGCTTCCGGGGGCCGGATCGGTGGAAAGCCAATCGACTTGGCCTCTCTCTTTGGGTTCGCTCTTTCATTAGCCGTTCCGGCACAGTGGGTTGGGGTGGATCCTCCCCGTGCGGGGCCCCGACTGACCACGCCAGGCAAAGCGCACGCCCCCACCGACACTTACGGAGAAGCGGGCCCATTCATCGAAGTCAGTTTGAAAGGCAATTGACATGCTGCGGCCGTTGCGTACCGTCCGGGGCATGGACGGGCACCGTCAACTTCCGACGACGCAGCTGACCGAGATTCGATGTGGATCTCGGCACGCCGTGACGTGTGCCATCGCCTGCGAGCGCGGGGCGTTGAACGAGACGCCAGCGAGCACGTTCGCCAACGTGACCCTACTCCTACCCCTTGGCCTCCTCCTACTACTAGGCGGGGACGGCGGCGTAGGACTCTAGATCACGGACGAACTGGCAACGGCCAGAACCGACGACCAAAAGGAGGCCTGCCCCGCGAGGGAGCGGGCCTTTTCGTTGTCAGGTCTTGTCCCCGCCGGGTTGGGCGCCATGAGCGACCAACAGCCACGAACGACTGCATCCAGAGCGGAGACATCTCCACCGGTTACGACCGAGGGCGAGAGGGTCTTGCTTTTTGATACGTCCCTGCGCGATGGGGAACAAGCGCCCGGCTTCAGCATGGCGGCCGGGGAGAAGGTGCGCCTTGCCCGTGCCCTAGAGGCGCTAGGGGTGGACGCGCTCGAAGCGGGCTTCCCCGCGGCATCGCCCGGCGACTTCGCAGCCGTACGCGCCGTGGCGGCGGCGGTCGAGGGCCCCATTACCGCAGCCCTGGCCCGGTGCTGCGCGGCCGATATCGACCGGGCGTGGGGCGCGCTGGAGCCGGCGAGGCGCCCGCGCCTTCACGTCTTCATCGCGACCAGTCCGCTGCACCGCAAGCACAAGCTGGGTGCCACGCGGGCGGAGGTGCTGGAGCGTGTCCGGCTTGGCGTGGGGCTCGCGGCGGCGCTCTGTGCGGACGTGGAGTTCTCCGCCGAGGACGCCACGCGTACCGAGCCGGAGTTCCTGTGCGAGGTCGTGGAGGCGGCGGTCGACGAGGGGGCATCGACCATCAATCTGCCCGACACCGTGGGCTACGCCCTACCCCATGAAGTGGAGAAGCTCTTTCGGGACGCGCGCGCAGCGGCTGGCACCGCCGTGCTTTCGGCGCACTGCCATGATGACCTCGGCCTCGCTGTGGCCAATAGCCTCGCCGCGGTGCGCGGCGGCGCCCGTCAGGTGGAGTGCACCATCAACGGCATCGGCGAGCGCGCCGGCAATGCCGCCCTGGAGGAGGTCGCCATGGCGCTTCGGGCCCGTCCTGAATCGACGTATCACGGTCTCGATACCACCAAGCTCTGTTCGGTCAGCCGACTGCTCGCCGCGGTGACGGGTTCAAAGGTCCCACCCAACAAAGCGATCGTTGGGGCCAACGCCTTTGCCCATGAGGCGGGGATCCACCAGCACGGTGTGCTCGCCCACCGGGGGACGTATGAAGTCGTGCGCGCGGAGGACGTGGGGGCCGAGCCTGGCCAGATCGTGCTCGGCAAGCACAGCGGGACGCACGCCGTCGTCGCACGCCTCGGGCGGCTTGGGATCGAGCTGGGGGAGGGCCAAGTGGCCGTTCTCTTCCGCGAGTTCAAGGGCCTCGCCGATTCGGGCCAGGAGGTCATGGACGCCGATCTCATGAACCTCGTGCGCGCCTTACCTGACGGTTGCGCAGGCGACGCGACCCCCTCTCATTCCGTTCAGACACCCGCCCTCAACTGGGCCAGCTGCGCCCGCTTCCGCGCGTGAGAATTCACATGCCAACACCAAGAAACCTGATAGAGAAGATCTGGGACGCCCACGTGGTCGTTCCTGGAGAGGCAGGCGGACCCGACGTGCTCTACGTGGATACGCACCTTCTTCATGAAGTCACCTCGCCCCAGGCCTTCGCCGTCCTACGGGAGCGTGGCCTCTCCGTTCGCCGGCCGGACCAGACCTTCGCGACGATCGACCATGCCGTGCCGACGACGGAGCCCCTGGCCGGGGGGGAGTGGCCCGGGCTGGCCGGCGCCGCGGAGCTTCAGGTGAAGACCCTGGAGGCGAACTGCGCGGGCCACGGCATCGAGCTCTGCGGCCGCGAGCATCCGGCGCGGGGCATCGTGCACGTTGTGGCCGCCGAACTCGGCGTAACGCGCCCGGGATCGACGATCGTCTGCGGCGACAGTCACACCAGCACCCACGGCGCGGTGGGGGCCCTGGCCTTTGGGATCGGCACGTCAGAGGTCGCCCATGTGCTCGGTACGCAGTGCCTCTTGCAGCAACGGCCTAGGACCATGGCGGTGGAGTTGACTGGAACCCTCGGCGCGGGCGTCTCCGCGAAGGACCTCGCCCTCGCTTGGATCGGGGAGGCAGGGGCCGGCGGTGCCGCTGGACACGTGGTGGAGTACCGGGGAGGCGCCGTGCGTAGCCTCGATATGGAAGGCCGCATGACCCTCTGCAATCTCTCGATCGAGGCCGGCGCGCGGGCTGGTTTGATCGCGCCGGATGAGAGGACGATCGCGTATATGGAGTCGCGACCACGCACGCCCATGGGCGAAGCCAAGGAGCGATTGACAGAGCAATGGCGGTCTCTGCAGGGCGATGAAGGCGCCGTCTTCGACGCGACCCTGAGCTTCGACCTGGGGGCCCTTGCGCCCCAGGTGACCTGGGGCACGAGTCCCGACATGGTCACGGGGATCCACGGCGCGATCCCCGGGCCCACAAACCGCGCCCAGGAAAGCGCCCTCGCCTACACCGGCCTCGAGCCCGGGGCGTCCCTTGCGGGCCAGTCGATCGACGTGGTCTTCATTGGTTCGTGCACGAACGGGCGCATCGGTGACCTTCGCGAGGCGGCGCGCATCCTCGACGGGAACCGCGTGGCCGACGGGGTGCGCACGCTCGTGGTGCCCGGCAGCCGCGCCGTCCAGCGGGCGGCGGAGGCCGAGGGGCTGGCCGAGATCTTCACTCGTGCGGGGGCCGAATGGCGGGCGCCCGGGTGCTCCATGTGTATCGCCATGAACGGCGACGTCGTGCCCCCCGGAGGGCGCGCCCTCAGCACCAGCAATCGGAACTTCGAGGGCCGCCAAGGGCCCGGCTCCATCACCTTCCTTTCCAGCCCTTCCACGGCGGCCGCGTCCGCCATCCGGGGCGTCATCGCCGATCCCCGACTGCACGTCTGAACGAGAAACCCGATGTTTGAACCCATTCAACGAATCACCGGCGTCCCCTGCGTGCTCGATCACCAGGACATAGACACCGACCGCATCATCCCGGCGCGCTTCCTCACGACCATCGAACGGGATGGGCTGGGGGAACACCTCTTCCGGGATTGGCGCGACCACGAGGCCCGCGTTGCAAGCGCCCTTGCGGCAGCGTGGGGCGTGGCCTCGCCGATCCTCATCGCCGGAGCGAACTTCGGCTGCGGCTCCTCCCGCGAGCACGCCGTTTGGGCGCTCATGGAGTTCGGCTTCCGCTGCGTGATCGCTCCGTCCTTCGCCGACATCTTCGAGAAGAACGCCTTTGGCAACGGCTTTGTGCCCGTGCGGATTCCCGCCAGCGTGCACGCTGAGCTCATGGGGATCGCGGCGGGCGACTCCCTCGAAGTGGATATCGATGCAGGGGAAGTGCGCTCTACTTCGGGCTGGGCCGCAGCCTTTGAACTACCAGCGTTTGAGCGGCGCTGCCTGCGAAAGGGCTGGGACGCGTTGGACTTCCTCGTGGACCAGGGCCCAGCGATCGAACGCTTCGAATCCGTCCGAGTCTAAGGGCGATTCGCTAGCACGTCCTCCCAACCCCCTGACGCGTCCTAATCGGTGCGGGCAGCCACTGGCTCAGCGATGGCCTTCGGCTGCCCGTAGATGAGCATCAGGTTTCGGATCTGGACGAGGGGGCCCATGGCGAAGGCCGCGATGAAGACCGGGTCAGCGATGCGAATGGAGTACGCGAGCAGGGCGATATTGCCCACGAGGCTCATCCACCAGAAGGACACCGGGAAGTCCACCTTGCCCGTGCGCTCGGTCGCGAACCATTGGACGATGAAGCGGGAGGTGAAGATGATCTGGCCGCAGAACGCGATGGCTAGCCAGAGCCTTGGCGCGGCGTTGTCCTTGGACGGGATGGCACCGAAGTAGATCACCGCTGCGGCGCCCGCCGCCGCGAGGGCCAAAGCGGGGATCGGGCCGAGTCTGCCTGCCCGCGGGCCCATGTGTTGAATGGAGAGGTTGCGCCCGTAGATCACAAAGGTCAGGGAGTATCCCACGAGCATCGGGCCGTCGCCCTTCAGGAATGCGTAGCACCCCAGGCAAGCCGCCCCCAGCCAGGACAGCCACCAGAAGATCGGCGGCGCCAAGCTCCTCCCGGCCTTCTCCGAGAGCCACCACTGCACCAGGAACCGCGAGAAGTAGAACGCATTGCCCGACCAACCGAGCACGGCGAGCCAACTTGCAAGGTAGCTGACCGGATCGCCCGCAAGGGCGAAGGCAGCAGTTGGATTAGAAGGGGGGGGCAGCATGGGCCGAGGCACGCAGCCTACGGCTCAATGCGCTCCTTGGTCCCGGTGCCCAGGCAACAAATACGCCGGGGCGGGAAACGGGCCGCTGGAGGGACGATCAGTCTCGGGTCAGGAACTCGACGAGGTCGGTGCGGGACTGGCCATCCACATAGAAGGCGTGGGGGGCGCCGGCGCCGCGAACGGAGTCGAGCAGGTCGTCGAGGGAGGCGGCGGAGCCGTCGTGGAGGAGGCGGGTTCGCAGGTGCAGGCCCATGAGGTGGGGCGTGGGGATCGTGCGACCGGCCGCGGGGATCGGGTTCTGGGTGAAGACGTGGTCGAAGAGCACCAGGCGATCGTCAAAGGTGGTGAGACGGTCGTCGAGGACGTCGGTGTAGGGAAAGCCGCGGGCGAGGAGCGTCGTCGGGGTGTAGTTGCCAAGCAGCGACGCGAGGGGCACCGAGGGGAGGACGCCGGCCCCCAGGTCGACGCCGTGGCAGCTGGCGCAGTTGGCCAAGTAGATCGACTCGCCGCGGACGACGGCTGCGGGGTCTCCGGCCTCGGGGGCCATGGGGACGAGACCCGAGAGGTAGGCGGAAACGAGCGACAGGGGGCGGAATTCGGCACGCAGGCCGACGGGCGTCGCGGGGAGGCCCGGCGTGCCGGACTGGGGCGCGTTCACGTAGGGGAAGCCGCCGGCGGGCGCGAGGACGCCGGTGTCCATGATGACTCCGTCGAAGGCCGTGCGGACTTCTTCGCCGATGCCGGGGGCGAGGCCGTCCATGAAGATCGTGCCCGGGATCGTGAGGAGCGTGGTCGGGTCGAGGCCGAGGGTCAGGTGGGCGTTGACGGCGTCGGTGGGCTCGGCGAATTCGCCGGCCACACCGTAAGGGGCGGAGCGGCGGATGTCGTAGAGGGCCGGCATTATGACAGGTGCGCCGATGCCGTCGGGCATCATGTCCCATTGGCCCCGCGGGAACGCGGATTCGTCGCGCAGGAGTGCGTCGATCTCTGCTTCGGAGGAGGCGCGGGAGGCGAAGCTCCCCGTGCGGCTGATGGGCTCGCCGCCGATCGTGCCGTGGGAAAGCGGAAGGTAGGGCAGGAGAGCGCGCGAATTGGATGCCTCCGCGAAGAGCCCCGCCACGCTCAGTTGGTCAGGGGCTGGGCCGTCCACGCGTGCGCCGACGGATCCTGGAAGCATCGCAAGGTCGCCGGCGTAGTCGGCTCCGTCCACGATGCTGTGGCAGAGCGCGCACGTCACGCCCACCCGGTCGCCGCTCGCGATATCGAGGGCTTCGTCCCCGTTGGTATCCACCACCGTGAGCCCCACGATGGCTCCCCGTTGCAAGGCATCGATGAAGCGCTCCGGCTCCCGCAGAGTCGGAGCGTTCCCTGGGCTGAGGTCGGTCGTTAGCTCATCCGCAATGCGCACGCCGAGCCCGCCAATGGCGCTCCCGTCGATCTGCATGCCGAGGCCCAAGGCGTCGAAGATCGTAAAGCCCGATGCGGACAGGCCGTCGCCGAGTCCCACGGCCTCGCTCCAGTAGCCTTCTGTACCAAAGGTGCCCGTGCGGAAGAGCGCGCGCCCCTCGGACTTGGAGCCCACGCCGCCTTCCGAGCCTTCCCCTGCCACATCCGGAATCGTCCCGTTGCACGCAGCGAGACCAAGCCCAAGACCGATCCCGAGGGAGACGAGGAGGGATCGTGGATGGGGACCTGTCTCTTATACACATCTGACGCTGCCGACGATATGCAG
>CAJXRJ010000137.1 GCA_913058555.1 uncultured bacterium | reverse complement strand
AGCCATTGCACCGCTCGCCGCGCACGGCTCTCCTCGAGCCACTCCTTCCACCGATCGGGGGAGCCAAGCATGTGTTGTTCCAACAAGAACACGTCCCCCGCTGCGCCGAGCTTGCCCGCCGCGACGAAGGGGCCGGCGGCGCGCAGGATGCCGGCGCGCAACCGGGCCCAGCGCTTCATCAGCTCGTCGCGGAATTCCTCACGCACGCGGTCGAGGCGAAACCAAAGTCCGCCCGTCGTTGGCTCAGTCTCAACAGACCCCGGCTCCACCGATCCGCCCAGGGCGGCCCTGTTCTCGGGGGCTCCCTCAAGATCCGCAAGCAACGCGGACTCCATCTCGGCAAAACGCGGCTGCATGGGGTCGCTCTCCAGTGGGCCGCGGTGCCCAAACCGCTCGAGCCAGTCGGCGAGCGCCTCGGCGCGTGACGCGCGCGGCAGGTGCCGAAGCCCCTCGTACTCACGCATCATGTCCTCCGTCACGACCCGGGCGCGGCCGCGTACACGGAGGGCGCGGCGCACGCGAACGGCCCCGGATAGCGCGCCATTGATGGCGAAGTTCGTTCGCAGGGCCAGGCTCAGCCCTGCGACGGTCGCTTGGAACCAATCGTCGATCGACTCACTCTTCCCGATCAGCCGATCGAGCTCCGCCAGTCCCGCAGGTATGCGCCGCATGACCGCTCGATTCTGCAGCTGAAGTCGAATCAGTCGGGGCGACTTCCGCACCATCCGCAAGGGATGCACCCTGCCATCCAGGGGGCTCCCGGATTCACCTCCCACGCCCTCCGTCACCATCGTCCGCGGCAGTCCCCAATGGTCCATCAGTCGAAAGAAGAACGAGAACGACAACCACGCCCGGCCACCGTGGGCCTCCGCGTAGGCCGCATTCCAGGTTCCGACTTCTGGGTCGACGCGGGCAAACTCTTCGAGGGCCCCTTGCCCCGCTTGGCAGAGGGCGTCGACGATCCAAGGGCTGGGCAACTCGCCGAGGATCTCACGGTGGTTGGCGAGGCTCAGGATCGGATTTCGCTGCACCTCAAATCGCGCTGGACGCGCCTGCAAGAGAACGTGCCGATCCCCCGCGCGGGCGTACTCCACGTCGAGGGCTCCGCCCTGGCCTAGCTCGGCGAAGAACGCTCGACCCAAAGTCCGAAGCCAATCCGAGAATGGCTCACCGCGGACCAGGTCCGCCCTCTTCACCTCACCGCGCTCCTCGCCGGACGTGAGGGCCCGGTTGTGCCCCCGTGATTCGGTGCGTTCGTAGAAGAACCCGTCGAAGAAGAGGACACCGCCGCGTGCGTCCCCGTCGCTCGCTCCGCCCTGGGCGAAGACGGCCTCCATGCGGGGTTGGCAGAACACGTAGCCCGCGCCGCCCATCGATCCCAGGACGCGCCGCAGGGCGGCGGCGAACTCCCCTGGATCCCCACGCTGCACCACGACGCTCTCGAACTTACCGGCGGCCGTCCCGCTCGCCTGGTCCTCTTCCGTGGACGCCGAGCGCACGATGAACGGAGCGGTGATCCCATCGGGCAGGCCCCCTTCATCCAGCGGGAGTGTGAGCCGCGCCCAACGGGTGGGAGGGACTTCGAGACCCTTTGCGCTGGCCCGTTTCAAACGGTGGATCTTCCCGACGCGGGCGTCGCGAAACTCAGCGAGTCGTCGCCAGGACACGCTTGACCTCCGAGACCCACTCGGTCGGTTGATCGATCATGGGATAGTGACCCCAATCCGGGAACCTTCGGAGGGGGAACGTCAGCGACAGACGGCGTTCGGTGAGCCGTAGCTCACGAAGATCCACGACGTGATCGCGATCGCCCCACCAGACGCGGCAGCCGTCGATCAGATCCGCGCGGCCGCGGAGCTTGGGTTCCAGCTGGCGAAGGAGCGCTGGGGTGAGCCACCGAAACCACTTCGCGAAAGCCCGGCTATCGCCGTACCCCCCAAAGAATGGAGCGCCCAGGCCCTCCCGTAACGGCTTCTCGAAATGCTTGCGCTCAAAGCGTCTGCGCACGGACGGACGCTTGAGCATGAAAACGAGCAGCTTCGGCATTCCAGGAAGTCGCATGAGCTTCGGGAAACGCCGCGTCTCAAGCCCCCAAAGGACCGGCCCCTGGAGAATGATGGGGACCTGGGTCACACCGCGCGCACGAAGGGCGAGAGCCACCAGTCCGCCGATCCCTGTGCCGTAGACCAGGTCAGCCCCTTGGATCTCTGCAGCAACGCTCTGGAGCAGCTCCTCGAAGGACCCAAGCCCCGTGTCATAGTGCACAGAACGCAGGTGAAAGGAGTCCTCGGACGAACCAGCGGCGATGGCCTCACGCGCCGGCGCGAGACGCTCCTCCACGTGCCCATTGCCAGGCAGGAAGACCACGGTCGGGACGTCGCCCGTTGCCGCCAGGTCAGGACGACTCATGCGGGCGCGCCCGGCATGTGTGCTTTGGCAATGCGGCTAAGCTCCGTCAGGTCGGGAATGGAACCCGCGTGGGCCGCCCGATCGGACGCCAGGACATGCGAACCATGGACGACAAAGCTACCGGCCAAGACCAACGGATCACCGACAGGCTTTGTCACGCCAACGCCGAAGCGCACCGCCTTGATCGCGTTGGCCCAAACGGGCAGCCCAAAGAGCTGCCCCGCGCTCCCGCGGGCCAGTCCAAACGCGGAGTAAAGCCGCCTGTCAGGATCGGAGACGGCACGCGCCCCGGGCCAACGCTTCGTCAGGAACTTCATTCCCTCGTCGGGAGTGCCTTGGTGGACCAGGAGGGTGTTGGGAAAACCCTCCTCCTCCGCCCGAAGGCGCAAGTTCTCAACGTCGCGTCGGCAAAACGTTCAGCCAAAGTGCCGCACGAACATCACGATCGTGGGGCTCTGGCCGAGGGCGGCGCGGAGCGTCGCAGCGTTCCCTAGCGCGTTGCCCTGGATCGGGGCGTCGAGGAGCTCGTCTGGAAGTTCAAATGATTTCATTGGTCGATGGTGGAGCTCCTGTCGGGTGCCCCCAGGGGCTTTCGCATTGCGAAGCCCCGGGGACGCACCTTCGCAGCATCTACAGCTTGGAGTACTGGAGCTCGTAAAGCTGGAGCCCCGCGTTCATGTCGCCGGAGAGGAAGCCCGCCTTGAACCACTTCTGGCGCTGGGCCGAGGTTCCATGGGTGAAAGCATGGGGCCGAACCCGCACGCCGGCGCGCTTCTGCAGGGTGTCGTCGCCGATCTGCCAGGCGGCGTTGAGAGCCTCTTCGAGATCGCCGGGCTCCAGGACATTTTTCGTGGCCTGGATGTGGTGAGTCCAGACACCCGCCAAGTAGTCCGCGTGCAGCTCCTGGCGCACTGAAAGTTGATTTCGCACCCGCTCGTCCGAGCGCTGCTTCTGCATGCCCACTTTGGACGAGATACCGAGGATGTTCTGGATATGGTGCGCCACCTCGTGGGCGATCACGTACGCCTGGGCAAAGTCCCCGGCCGCGTCGTGGCGCTTGTCGAGGTCATCGAAGAAGGCCAGGTCCAGGTAGATGTTCTTATCTGCGCCGCAGTAGAACGGCCCCACGTCCGACGTCTGATAGCCGCAGGCCGAGTCGACGTTTCCGATGAAACGATTGAGCACGGGGAGCTCGTAGCGCTTGCCCATGCTCTCGAAGATCGGGATCCACACGTCCTCCGTGTCAGCCAGGACCGTCTTGACGAAAGCCAGGAGCTCCTCTTCTTTCGGGGTGTTCTCGCGGACATCACTGCCACCGCCCGCCTGGGTCTGGGTTCCGCCGCCCTGGGCCTGGGAAGTGAACAAACTCAAGAGTTGCGTGAGATCGCCGCCGTTCATCAGCAGGGCGATCGCCGCGATGATCATGACGCCGATGCCGCCGCCCACGGCGGCCTTCTTGCCACGGGGGCCCTTCTCGCCGCTGCCGAGGTCCACAACGTTCTCACTCTGGCGTCTACCTTTCCACTTCATCGCAGGTCTCTAATGAGGCTCTTCGCTGCCGTTCTTACGGCGTGATCGGAGGACGCGTCGCGGCGCCCACTTTCGGGCCCCCAAGATAACCGATGCCGTCACCCCCCGAACAAGTCGAGCTGCGTCCCGGCCGCACCGTACCCCGTGCCCTCCCGCCAAGGTTGCAAGGACCCGAGGCCAAGGGCCGACAAGCGCCGCTCCATGTGATCGGCGAGATCGACGGTTTGAGCCTCGTCGCGCTGGTGAAAGAACATCTGGGCCTCCTGGAGCCCGTTCTCTGCCCAACTCCCCAACACCTTCGCCCAATCGTCAAGTCGGGAGAAGTCGGTCGGATGAAGGCCGTTCGCAACGAAACGAATCATGGTCCGCGGGGACGTGACGCGCATATGGAGCACATCCCGGCGCCCCGCGGCATCCGTGATGATGAACGTCGTGTCATGGTCCACCAGAAGCGAGAGCAGGTCTTGGAACACCGCGCCCCGGAACCAGCGCGCCTCGCGCACTTCGATGGCGAGCGGCACCAGCGGGCGCCAACGGACGACGAAATCCCGCAGCGCCGTGAACTCGGATGGGCCGACGTAGGGTGGAAGTGCAAGCCAGAGGCAGCCGCGCCGCTCGCCAAGGGCCTCGGTGCACTCCACGAAACGGCCCATCTCCACCTCGCACTCCCCTAGCCCCAACTCGTGCGTGATGGCTCGGGGGAGCTTTGGGTTGAATCGGAAGCCCCGGGGCACCTGATCCCGCCAGTTCTCGAAGCGCTCTCGGCTGTACCCGTAGAACGTCGTGTTGAGCTCGATGGCCGGCATCGCCGAGGCGTAGCTCTGGAGCCCACGCTTGACGGTCCCCCCGGGGGTGACGCTCGCCCCAAGGCGCTTGGCCAGGCCGGCGTCTGCCCAGCTCGCCATTCCGAGACGGACAGCGCAGGCGGGCCCGTCCCCGGGGCATGGGGAGGACCCCTGGAACCCCTGAAGCCCGGCGCGGTGATCGGGAAGGGTGAAGTCGACGGAGTCGATGTTCGGGAGGCGGCCGAATTCCATGGGCGACAGTCTCCCATCGGGAAGGAACCTTCGCATACCGAGAACAATGGATAGGAACTCCCTTTCCAGATCCAGAGCGCGGGGCAAGTGCGACGAAGGATCCTCCACGCGCCATGAAAGCTTGCCTCACCCCCCACAATCGAACTGCTGAACGACTCCGTTCACGGTCTCACCACGCCGACTCGGGCCCCCAACCCGTGCTTGGCCGCATCCCTAAGGCCGCCCGGGCGGGCCTCACCATCATCGAACTGGTGATCGCCTCAGGGATCATCGCGGTCCTGCTGCTCGCCTCGGCGGCGGCCATGGGTGAGAACGTCGAATCGAGCGAAGCCTCCAAGCGGCTGGTCCGCGGAGCCGTCTTCTTGGAATCGGTCCAGGAAGACATGGCGTCCCTCACGACGGACGAGCTACTCGCCATGAACGGCCAGAGGGTCTTCAGCTCCGACAGCTGGAACGACGCCAAGTTCCGGGTCGAGATCACGTGCTTCTACAGCTCGGTCCAGCTGCTGCAGCTCGAGCTGCGCCTGGTGGATCAAACCACCAGCGGCGCCGTCGCCACCGTTCACACACTCAAAGCCGTTCTATGAAGCTCTTCCAACCCAATCGCTATGCGGCGCCCTCCCTGGGCGCAAGGAGCGGCAACCGGAAGGGCATGTCGCTGATCGAGGTCATCCTCGCCAGCACGATGTTCACGGGTGTCGGATACGTGCTGAGCATGGGTATGCGTGCCAGCGACCAGTCCTTTGACACGGTCGTGAACTCCAGCGAGGCCAACAAGGACCTGCGGGACCTGACGGCCGTCTTCGTGGACGAGCTGAAGGCCGCGCAGCGATCCACCATCGAGGTGACCCAGCAGGCCGGCTTCTCCCAGCTCGAGTTCTGCACCGCGATCGCAGGAACCGGCGGAAACCCCGCTTGGGGCGCCTACGACCGCGAGATCAGCATCGACGAGTCGGAGTGCAGCCGCGAGGGATGGTCCATCCGCTACGGCGTCGACGCACCAACTCAAGGGACCATGACACAAGGTAACGCGTCGCTCGTTCGGTCCATTCTGGACGTGGACGGCACGGTGCAACATTCAACAACCCTGGCCGAAAACGTCACGCACTTCAGCGTGACGGAGGCTGGGGATGTATGGGTCGTGGAACTCACGACCCAGGGCAAAGAGGGTATCCGGAATGAAGAATTCGATGTTCGCACGCGCGACCAATAGCGCAGCGATGCAACCAGCCGTGGGAGAGACCTGTGCAGTCTATTCCACGCGCGATCGGTTCGGCGTGGGGCGCCGCCACGGCGGCGCCCGCAAGGACCAACGCGGCAGCGCTCTCGTGGCGACCATGGTCGTCTTCGTCGCGGTCGCGGGCCTAGTCCTCGCGTCCACGCAGCTCTCGAGCGTCGAGATCAAGGCGTCTCGCCGCTCCATGGACGATGTGCGGGCCACCGCCCTCGCGGAGTCGGGGGTCGAAGCGACGAAGGCCTCGATCGCCAACGCCGCCAAGAAGATGTCGATCCAGAACCCACTCGCCGGCGTGCGCGCGCTCTTCTCGGGCGGCGACACGCAGCAGACGTTCACGACTCAGCCCATGATGGCCAACGGTGCCAACGTCGGGGAGTACACCACGTCCATGGAGCTGGTGCGGGACAACCCCACCGAGATGGCCATCAGGATCACCTCGACGGGCTACATCCCCGCCGCCCCGGCCAACCTGAGACCCGGCGAGCAGCTGCAGTCCCGCGACACGATCGAAGTCACGGTCAGCGTCGGCCTCGAGCCAAGCTCGGTCTTTGACTCAGCCTACTTCGTCAACAACTGGGGCTGGCTCTATGCGAACTCCGCGTACGTGCGGGGCAACGCCCGAAGCAACGGCCAGATGGACATGGGCGGCTACCGCGCCACCGTCACCGGCTCGCCCACCTATGACGACGTCAACTGGAGTGGCGGCACCGCAAGCATGGGAGATCGCAACTCCGATGGCGGCGTCTTCTCCTCGTGGGATATCGTCGGCGCAAGCCGCGTGCAGGGCCTCGGTGGCGACACCGACTACCAGTTCGACTTCGAGGACCCGGTCGAGATGCCGAACCTCTCCGACCTTACGGAATACGAGACCCGCGCCATCGACGACGGCGCGACGATCTCCGTGGGCGGGACGACCGTCGCCAACGGAGTGGTCGGAGACGACTCCGGCGAGTCCGACCACCTCTTCCTGCACGGCACCCTCGCAGACCCCATCGTCCTGGACGGCCCCGTGGTCGTGCGCGGTGATGTGATGCTGAGTGGTTACGTGACCGGTCATGGCGCGATCTACGCGGGCGGCAACGTCTACGTTCCTGACTCGAT
This sequence comes from uncultured bacterium, assembly GCA_913058555.1. Lineage (GTDB taxonomy): Bacteria > Planctomycetota > UBA1135 > UBA1135 > Saltatorellus. Next base: position 5,884 of record CAJXRJ010000137.1, on the reverse strand, counting down.
CGAGTACGTCAACGCACCCGGAAGCGATCGCCCGGCGAGCAACTCAGACGCGGACATCGCCGCGTGGGTCACCGCGAACCAAAACGCCGACTTCCTTGGGCTCTTCGCCCGTGAGAACGTCGTGATCGGCGACTTCACGGACAGCAACTGGACGCGGTATGTCGGCCATTGGCTTGCCTCGTCCATGAATGCCTCTGCGGAGGATTCCGGCGCCGACCAGATCCCGAACACCTCACGGGGCCGCGACGGCATCTCTGGGACGGCCGATGACGACCGCCTCGAAGGCGACGGCATCTTCACGACCGAGATCTACTCGATGGCGGATGCCGCCCTTGGGTTGATCCCGAACGGTTTCAACGTCGGCGACAGGATCCCGGGAACCGGCGAAGACATCGACGGCGATGGCCAGTACGACGCGACCCTGACGGTATCGGACTTCAACTTCCAAGCGCCGCTCGACCCGGCGCACTGGGAAGGCAACATGCCAAGCGGCGGCTACTCCAACTACCGGGATATCGCCTCCATGTACGCCAACCACCTGGACGCGTCGTTCTACACGAACCACGCACTCTCCTGGGTGGTGTTCGGATCGCAGCCGGCGACCATCAACGGCGCCATGGTCTGCCGTAACGAGAGCATCGTGTACGGCACGCCGTCCCTGAACTTCAACCACGACGCAAGGCTCCTCGGTGGAGCGAGCGGTATCGGCGGGGGCCTACTGCCCTACGTGCTCGAGCCCATGGAGACGATTCAGTGGCGGCGCCTCGACGCTGATCCGTTCCAGGCGGCACCCTAAGGATGATCCCAGCTATGACCCCCACCCATAAAGGCAAGCGCTCGGCCCTGATCTCGATGTTGGCCGCCACCGTGCTTACGGGCACGGCCTTCGGGCAGCACCAGGTGACGGACGGTGAATTCACCATCGATCCAGATTCGATCGAAGCCATGGATCTCATGTCCCGGCGCAACCGCGAGGCGATTCACCCAGGTGATCCCCTCGACATCGTCGGGCTCGGCCAGGCCGACAATGATTTCCGCGAGGGGCTGCACGCCGCCAAGCGCGGAAGCTACCTGCCCGCTCAAGTGGACGAGAAGGAGGTCTACGAGCGACAGATCGCGATGTACGACAGCAACCAGCGCTTCGACTCGCCACTGCGAACGGTTGATTCCCCTGGCACAGAAGATTCGGGCCGTTCGCCCACGGCCACCGAAGAAGCGGCGCCCGACGCCAAGCCGTACGACACGGCGTGGATAGGCATGCTGTTGGCGGCCTTGGCCTCCATCGGAGCCTTCATGGCGAGGGGACGCGGCACTCCGGCGCCCTGACCCAAGGATGATCCGGACGAGATCCGGAGAGCTCCGACAGTCTAGCCATCACGCGAGCGGCCCCCGTGCCCCTCGCGTGATGTCGTTTTTCCCAGCCGACTTCTCAGCCGACGTGATTCATCGACCGCCCGCGCGCTTGCCCTGGTCGATCACGCTCTCCACCATCTGTATGAAGCCCTCGCGAAGTCCACCGGGATCGGCGCCCTTCGACTCCAGGCTCCAGCTGCGGATGTCTTCGAGGCTCAGTCCATCCACGGACTCCGATCCGCGGAGCATCATGGCGAAAGCCGCCACCGACGCCGCAAAGCGCAGGTCCTCCGGCGCACCGTTGAAGCCAGCTCCTTCGTCAATGGCCTTGACGGAGAAGCCAACGCTCTGCGTCCCTGCCGGTTGCTTGTAGCGCAGTCGAACCTCGAGGAGCCCTTCTCCCACGAACGCATCGGGGGCCGAATCGGCTTTGCCGCCGCCACCCGCGCCAAGACCAGCGTCTAGCCTGGCACGCAATGGCGCCTCGGCTTCGTCGAGGGCTCCTAGCTGCCCAACAAGCTCAGGCTTCGCTGCCGGGACGACCTCGTAGAGAGCGGTGACCCCATGGCCCGCGCCGATCTCCCCTGCGTCCTTCTTGTCATCCAGGAACTGCGCGTGGGTCAGCATCCGGTTCTCGTAGCCGATCAGGCGGAAAGCGCCCACGAGCTCGGGGTTCCAGGCCACCTGGATCTTCACGTCCTTCGCGACGGTCAATAGCGTCCCGCCCACTTCCGTAGCGAGGACTTTGCGCGCCTCGAGCTCCGAATCGATCATCGCGTAGTTGCCGTTCCCACGATTCGAAAGCGCCTCCATGCGGCCATCCCCGGACACAGAGCCTGCGCCGAAGCCGAGCACGGTCAGCTCCACGCCGCTCTCCGCCTCTTGGGCGATGAGCTTTTCGAGCTCACCTGCGTCGGTGATCCCGACGTTGAAATCGCCGTCTGTGCAGAGCACCACGCGGTTGACGCCCCCCTCGATGAAGTGGTCGCGGGCCACGGAGTAGGCCAGGCGAATGCCCGTTCCCCCATCGGTGGAGCCCCCGCCCTCGAGCCGATCGAGCGACTGCAAGATCGCTTCCCGCGCCGCCACGGGGGTCGAGTCGAGCGCCAGTCCCCGCTCCGAGGCATAGACGGCGATGGCGACCCGGTCCTCCGGATGCAACGACTCCGTCAGGATCGCCAGGGCCTTCTTCACCAACGGCAGCTTGTTCGCGCGGCGCATGGATCCCGAAACGTCCACCAGGAAGACGAGGCTGCTGCGCTTGCGCTGCACGAAGTCCATCGAGCGCGCCTTCAGCCCGATCCGCACAAGTCGGTGATCCGGAGCCCATGGGGCCGCGCCCGTATCCACGTGCACGGCGAAGGGCCGCTCGTCCCCGGCCTTTGGCGCCTTGTCCCCATAGGTGAAGTAGTTGATGAACTCTTCGACTCTCACGGACTCCCGCGGCGGTAGAGACCCAGCCGCGATCGAAGCACGCGCAGACGCGTAGCTCGCCGTGTCCACGTCGATAGAGAATGTCGAGAATGGATCCGACGCCGCGTCGATGAACGGGTTCTCGGGCAAAGGTGGCTCCGCTTCGATTTGCATCTCCTCCGAGAGGGGCACTTCGCTGTCTTGATCCACGTCACCCGAACCCTCGATGACCTCCTCGGGCGGAGACACCGCCATACGCTTCCTCATGCGCTCAAGCTCCCGAGCCTCCACCTGCCCTTCGACGGCTGCGACGCGCTTGTCCTCCCGGCCGGCCACGGCTTTCCGCAATGGCTCCTGAGAGGGGCGCTGGGCCAGACTCTCGGTTCGTCTCGGCGCGGAGCGGCTGCGGTCAGGACCCTTCGTCGCGGCCTGCTCCTTGGGCATCTCGGCGGGGCGTGGCGCCTGATTCCGCGCGGTGGCCGATTTCAGCGACTCCCTTAGCTCGCCCTTCCGGCGCCCCAACGTGGTGGGGCCTGTTCCCAGCGACGTCCCCGACTCGCGGGGCATGTCCGTTCCCGGCTTCGGGGCGGCTCCGCCCCGGTCGCTACCTCGACTCAGATCCAGGCTGCCGGCCTTGGCTCCGCCGCTGCGCGGCTCAGCTTGGAGGCCACCGATAGGGCGGTCGACTCCACGGCCGCGCCCCCCGGACTGCTTGTCGACGGCGGGCAGCGTGGACTCCTCGACGGAGGCCATTTCGCTCTCGACCACGCCATCGACGGACGGCGCCCCAGGCCTACGGCCGACCTCCCAAGCCACTCCCCCAGCCACCAATGCGAGGGCTGCCGCGGCCATGGCGGGGACTCCCCAGTTCCCGGACGGTGCCCCCCTTCTTGCCGCCAAGGCAATCTGCGCGCGGGCCTCGCCCGCCAGCCTCGGGCCGGAAGCGTCTTCGCCCTGATCGGAACCGATCGGCGTCAGAGTTCCAACGCCCGAGCCCCCTGAAGTAGCCAAGCCCCCCTCCGCTTTCAGTGTCCGCTCAATGTCCGGAATCAGCGCACGGATCTCCCCAAGGACTTCGCGACACCGCGGATCCTCCTCGGAGACAAGGGCTTGCTTGATCTCATCGACGTCCGATTCGCTGAGCTCCGCCCATTCTTCCAGGGCGTACGCCACCAGCCGCGGGTCGTCTTTCCAATCGTGTGTTTCGCTCATCGCACGCCGCCTTCCGGAGTCATCCGGGCCTTCAATCCTTGGATCGCCGTATGCAGAATCCAGCCAACGTTGCCGGCGCTCGTCTCCATGACGCCCGCGATCTCCGCGTAGCTGAGGCCCGACTCGAACTTCAGTCGAAGGGCCTCCTGCTGGCGCTCGGGAAGCCGGTGGATCGCCCGCGAGAGGTTCTCCCCGGTCTCCGCCCCCACGCCGGAATCGTCGTCCATGGAAAGGGAGCCCCCAGGTCCGGGCGCTCCCACGGCGAATTCATCCTCGATGGTCGTCATGCGACTCTCCTTGCGCGTGACGTCGATGCACAGGCGGCGGGTGACTGTAAACAGCCACTCGCGCCCAAGCCCCTCGACATCGTCCTGCTTGCATAGCCGCAAAAAGGCCTCCTGCACAACATCACGCGCCCGCTCGACATCAAAGCCGAGTAGGCGCGTGGCATAGCGGATCAACGACCCCTCGTGTTGCTTCAGCAGCTCCTCGACAACGCGGACGCGGGTCTCAGAACGGCTCTTGGAGCGGAAGGGAGTGAACGGCATGGGCTTTGGTGCTGGGGCGCGGCCACGGTCTGGACGGATGGCCGGCGGGGTCCTTGGCCGATTCCCGAGAACTTTCCGCCGTGCCCAGGTTCGGCCCCTACTTTCCCGCTGCCGGCGGCGGTTTCGTGAACCTTCGGCCCCTACTTGGACCCGACCTTCGGCCCAGCTTTGGGCTCTGGCCCGGCGCGGCGCCAGTCCCCGGGCGCCACGCCCACGAGATCGAACCCGCGGCGGCCCTGGGCCAGGTCGCCAGTCACCAGCAGGTAGTTCTGCCGGAAGTCCCCGAGGGTCCCGTCGAGGTCGACCGCCGCCATGGCCTTCAGGTCCTTCGCCGGGATCGAGACGCGCACCGCACGCTTCTTATCGCCGCTACGGAGCAGCACCGTCCGCGAGCCATCATCCTCGTCAAAGAACCGATCGATAAGCGCGAGCACGGTGACGCCCTTGCCCCCGGCGTCCAGGGCAGCCTGGAGCGCATCGGGCTCGTCGCTGGAGGCGTAGAGCAGCGGCTTCTCCTTCGCGAGGGTACGGAAGGCCTCCACCGCATCGGCCCGCGCCTGCCACCAGGGCACAAGTCGCCCGTACGGACGTTTCTTCCCGGACTTGTTCGTTTCCGCGTTCCAGATGCCACGCTGCTCTGCCCGCGCGTCTTTCTGGGCCTTCTCAAAGGCCCCGTGACTAATGCGGCTATTGCCGTACTTGTTGAAGTACGGGCTCATGCCCAAGCGCACCATGAGCAAGTTGAAGTCCACGCCACCCTCAGTGACCACGTGGCAGAGCAGCCGCCCGTACGGATCGCGCGCTTCCATGCCACCGGGGAACAACAGCCCCACGCGAACGGGCCCCTCGTCCTTGGTGCGCGGCGCGAAAAAACCTTGGGCCCATCCGGTGACCAGATCGCCGTAACGCGTCGAGGGCTTCGAAGCGGAGAGATCGCGCTCCATGAACTTCTCCTCCGTGTCGATCGACAGCAGGCGCAGCTTCTCCCGCTTGCCGTCCCGCTCTACCCAAAGCGTGTCACCGTCCACGACCCGCAGGACATCGAAGAGCTCCTTCGGCCGGGGCACCGTGCACTGCTCCAAGACGGCAGGGAAGCTCGCCTCCCGGGGATAGGCGTTGACGTCGGCGGGGGGACGGTTGCCCCCTTGCTGAAGGGTGGGGATCGCCGGAAGGGCGGCGAGTAAAGAAACTGCTAAGAGGTTGAGCATCGAAGGGAGGAGTAGGGGTCACGTCAGATTCTGGTTTGGGGGGCTCCCCTGTGCTCATGCTTTCGATCGAAACGTCCGATGCATGGATCGCGGCTGGTTCTGGGCCTGTCTCTTATACACATCTCCGAGCCCACGAGACTAGGCATGATC
>CAJXRJ010000136.1 GCA_913058555.1 uncultured bacterium | reverse complement strand
ATATCGTCGGCAGCGTCAGATGTGTATAAGAGACAGCTCTGACCCCATCCGCGTTTGCCGCTTCGATGGCCGCGCCCGTATTGGTGTCTTTCGCTCCCCCAATGCAACCCGCCCCACGGCCCTGCATCCGCTCCCACACTCGGCGCTACGGCCGGAAGCGTACGGCGATGGCGCTGGAGTAGTTCGTGCCCTGGCCGCCGGGACCGTTGAGGTCGCGGTACCAGGATTGGAAGTACCAGGTGGAGCCACCTTGGACGGCGCCCAGGGCCGTGGTGAACGGGAAGACGTTGAAGTCAACGGGGTGGACCATTTGGCCGCCGCCGCCGGAGACGCGGTAGTTCACGCGGAAGAGTGAAGCGTTTCCCTGGGCGACGCAGCGCTGGCCGTTGCCGCTGGGGAAGAGGCCGGGCTCGGGGCCGTAGAAGAGCAGGCCGAGGGAGAACGGGGGGGCCTCCGTGACTCGGAAGCTCAGGGAGTTGGCGGCGATGCTCGTGGAGCCGACCACGTTGAGGTTCGCACCGGCGCCGACGCCATTGGGCATGCCGGCACAGACGGACTGGACAGCGTCAGGCGGGGCGATGCGGTACAGGGATCCGTCGATGTAGTCGGCGACCAGGATCTCACCCGCCGCGTCCACTCCGAGGGTGGTCGTGAGGATCAGGTTGGTGCCCGCGGGATAGAGCGCGATCGGGTGCTCCTCCACGCGCAGGGCTCCACCGGGGTCGTAGCCGGCGGACCAAATGCGGTTCGTGCAGAAGTCGGCGAAGATGAACCGGCCGTCGAGGGACGGGATCGCGGAGCCACGATAGACGGGGCCACCGGTGATCGAGCAGCCGAGGTTGTGGCCGTACTCAAAGACGGGGTCGGTGTATGACGGGTCGATACAAGGATTCGTACCGCCGCCAGAACCGTTCGCTCCGGGGCACGTGCACGCGGCAAAACAGTCGGTGCCTTCCTTGTAGCTCCAACCGAAGTTGAGGCCCATGACGCCCGGCGGCACGTAGTCGACCTCCTCACTGATGGCCTGACCCACGTCGGCGATCCAGGTGGCGCCGGTGACGGGGTCGAAGCTCCACTTCCAAGGGTGGCGCAGGCCCAGGTGAACGATCTCGGGGCGCACGCCGGAGATGCCGACGAAGGGGTTATCGGCGGGGATGCCGTAGGGCGCGGCGGCGTCCACGTCGATGCGGAGCATCTTGCCGAGCAGGACCGAGGGATCCTGGGCGCGGCAGAACTGATCGCCCCCGGGCTTGCCATCGCCAATGGCGAGGTTGAGCATGCCGGAAGCATCGAACTGAATCGTGCCGCCGCCGTGGCTGCGGCCGTCCTGGGTCACGCGAAGGATCTCCTCGCGGCTCGCCATGTCGAGGACGTCGGGGTTCGACGGGCTCACCGTTAATCGCTCGAGTACGCCATCACAGCCAGCGGTGCCATTGTCGGCGTCGTACCAAACGAACACTTCTCCGTTCACCGCGAACTGCGGGTGGAAGCAGAACGCGCGCAGGCCCACATCGCCGCTCGTGAAAACGACGCCTGTGAAGTCGAGGAACGGGACGGGCAGGATCGCACCGCCGGAGACGATACGGATACGGCCCTCTTGTTCCGCCACGAGGATCCGGCCGTCGACCGGATGGGCGTGCATATCCACGGCGTGGACGAGGCCCGCGGAGGGCGGGAGGATTCGCTCGAGGGCGAGGGGCTCTTGGGTGAGAGCGCAGGCGAGAATGAGGCTAAGCATGGCTTCGGCGCGGGGGCGGGAATATCGACCCATTGCGTCTTCACTAAAAGTATCCCCGCCACCTGAAGGGGGGTTGAGTGATGGATGAAGGACCCCTTCAGGCCCCAATCAGAGACGCGCCGCCCGCTGCGGCTCCTGGTCCCACTCCGCGCACCAATGCGAGCTCACGGAGGGTCATGTTCGTGTCAGCGGCATCCCTTTGAGCCCGGAACTGCTGAAAGGCCGTCTCAATGGCTCCGTCGAGGCTCTCGTCACCGGAGCTGTCAAAGCGGTCACGCTCTGCGATGGAGTCTCCTTTTAGGGCATCGAGCACGTCCTGGAGGCGGACGATCCCTGGGTCCTTCGCGAGGACCAAGGTCGGGTCCTGATCGTCCGAATCGGCCACCGCCAGGATCCCTGCGGACTCGAGCGAGCGCGTGACCTCCTCGAGGGTTCGGTCGGGGCAGCCGAGCTCCTCTGCCAGGTCCTCGCTGCGATGGGGGGCGGTGCCCCCCATGAAGGCCTGCGTGATGCGCGCCATGAGGCGCAGGGCGAGGCCCTCTTTCTGGGCGAGGTCGTAATCCCGGCTGCGCACCAACTGCCCGTGGCGGGCCTGATTCTGGTGGGCCGCGGCGGCTTCGGCGCCGAGCAGCACGGTCATCCAGGAGGATTGCACCCAGAAGAGGAAGATGGGCAGCGCTGCGAACGTTGAGTAGATGGCGTTGTACTTCGCGACACCGACTTGAAGCTCCAGGTGGGCCCACTGGAAGATCTGCCACATGGTGCCGCCGACGACCCCTCCCACGAGCGCCGACGACACGCGAATGCGCGTGTTCGGCATCAGGATGTACGCAAAAGCGAAACCAAGCCAGACCACCGCAAACGAGCTGAACTGCGCGAAGGCCTCGCCGTCGCCGGTGAAGCCGAATCGCTCAGACTGGGCCACCCTTGTGACGGTGGTCCCCGTCACTAAGAGCAACGGCACCAGAATCACGGTGGAGAAGTAGTCTGCGATCTTCCGCGGCAGGCTGCGCGACTTGCGCACGCCCCAAATGTCGTTGAACGAGAGCTCGACCGACCCCAGGAGCTTGATCACGGTCCAAAGGACAATGAGGAAACCAAGGGCGCCGAGCCGTGAGACATCGGTGTCTTCGACGAAACCCAGGACGGTATCGATCGCTTGGCGAACTGCGTCGCTGCCTTCGGCCTGGGCGGTCGCTGCGGCATCCGCAACGTCCTCGAGGGCAGGCTGCTGCTCTGACTCGACGCCGTCGAGCTTCGGCGTGACGAAGTCCACCTCGGGCTCAGTGCCTGGGTCCCCCCCGGCCACAGCCGGCTCAGTCACCTCAGTGCGTTCCGCGCCAGCACCGCCATCCTGGGTCGTGCCCCCCTCCGCTGTTCCCGTCTCCGCTGTGCCCGCATCCGTAGCGCCCCCGGCCGCGCCATCCGCGTCAGCTGCCTTCTCATCGGCCTCATCGGCCGAAGCGGTTTCCCCTTCGACGGCGGCGACCTCAGGACTGGGCCCCCCCGTGGGGAACGTCCGATCGAGGAACGGGATGATCGTCTCGTCTTGCAGCTGCTCGTAGGCCCCCATGCCCTTGGCCACCGAGAACGCGAACGCGAGCATCGGAACCAGCGAGAGCACTGTGATGTACGTCAGAGCTGACGCGCGCCAGCTGCATCGGTCCTTCACGAAGTTCACGCCGGTGAGCTGAACCACGCGGGCAACCCCGTAGGCCCAGCGCCGGAAAGTCGGCAGCGTGGCCAATTCGCGGGACCAAAGTTCCCGCGTGAAGAACTGATGCAATCCCGCAGCGCGACGGCGAAGGGACCCCTGCTGGGAGCGACTTCCCCGGGACGGGCTGCGTCCAAGCGTTTCGGGCTGCCCGGGTCGCGGGGCGCTGCCATCACGATCGGCCTGCGCGGGGTCTTGGGGGTCGTTCGCCATCGGATCGGGACCTTTTGCCCCTGCATCCCCGTCGACATGAATTCGTTTCGCCATGAGTCTTCTCCACCCATTCGAACCGGAATGCCCTCCCCGATGGCGCTTCGGCACGGGCGCGCTCAGATAAACTGTTGTGATGGCAGCTTCATCTCTCGTCACTCTTGCTTGGCTGACCGCCGCGGGCCTCGGATTCCACGTGGGCGTCGGCCCCCTAGGCGACGCCGCTGGCGACCCGGGGAAGGGCTCCCCCATCGACTTTGCGAAGGACGTGAAGCCGATCCTCTCGGACAAGTGCTTCCACTGTCATGGTCCGGACCCGAAGACCCGCGAGGGCGGGTTGCGTCTCGACACGAGGGAGGGGGCCCTGGAGGCCCTCAGCTCCGGCGGTCGCGCCGTGGTCCCGGGCAGTCTCGACGACAGCGAGATGGCCTACCGCATCGAAACCGAGTTCGAGTTCGACCGCATGCCGCCCGAGCGCTCGGGCAAGTCCCTCTCGAGCGCGGAAGTCCAAACCCTGAAGCGCTGGATCGAAGAGGGCGCCCAATGGGGCGAACACTGGTCCTTTGTGCCGCCGAAGAAGCCCGACGTAGGGAAGCACCAGGGGGACGCAATCGACGCCTTGGTGGAAGAGAAGCTCGGGGCCGCAGGGCTCACGATGCTCCCGAGTGCCCCGCCCGAGACGCTCCTGCGCCGGGCGAGCCTCGACCTGACGGGCCTCCCCCCCATGCCTGCGGAACACGCCGACTTCATCGAGGCCGTGGAGACCCGCGGTCTGGACGCGGCCTACGAAGCCGCCATTGACCGGTTGATCGCTTCACCGCGCTACGGCGTCCACATGGCGCGCACCTGGCTGGACGCCGCGCGCTACGCGGACACCCACGGCCTGCACCTGGACAACCGTCGTTCGATGTGGCCGTACCGCGACTGGGTCGTGAACGCCCTGAACAGCGGCATGACCTTCGACCAGTTCACGATCGAGCAGCTCGCCGGCGACCTCCTCCCGGACGCGACCATCGAGCAGCAGATCGCATCGGGCTTCAACCGGTGCAACCCCACGAGCGCCGAGGGTGGGATGATCGCCAAGGAGTACCTGTCGATCTACGCCAAGGATCGTGCGGACACCACAGCCACGGTCTGGCTCGGGCTGACGCTCGCCTGCGCCCAGTGCCACGACCACAAGTACGACCCGATCACCCAGCGGGACTACTACTCGATGTACGCGTTCTTTAACTCCCTGGACGAGGACGCCAGCGACCGCAACATCGACAATCCAAAGCCTTTCATCCGCGTCGCAAGCCCGGAAGATTCCGCGAAACTCGAGTCCATGGCGGCGCGGGAGGCGGAGCTCTTGGCCGAGGAGAGCCGCGAGCGTCCCGACCTTGACAAGCGCCAGGCCGAGTGGATCGCCGAGCGCGGCGACGCGGTGCGGTCGAGCTGGAAAGCTCTCGTCCCGGAAGCCGCCGAGGCCTCCCAGGGCGCCGAATTGACCGTCGACCCCGCCACCGGCGTTGTAACCGCCTCCGGCACCAATCCGGACAAGACTGTCTACACGGTGGATGCGTGGATCCCCCCCGGTGCCGTCGAGGGCATTCGCCTGGATGCCATCGCGCCCGAGGGCCAGAAACACCCCGGCCGGACCCCCTCGAACAGCAACTTCGTCCTCTCCTACGTCGAGGTGGAAGCGGCGCCCACAGGCCAGAGGGACAAGCTGCAGCCGGTGAGCCTGCGCAGCGCAGCCGCGAGCCACAACCAATCGAACTATTCGATCGAAGGCATCCTGGACCCCAATCCCGAGAAGGGCTGGGGTGCGCTCGGCCTGGATGGTGATCGCTTCGCGCTCCTGGGCCTCGCCGAACGCGTCGGATTCGCGGACGGCACGGAGCTGCGCATCAAGCTGCACTTCACGTCGGTCCACAAGCAGCACAGCTTCGCCAAGTTCCGCCTCGCCGTTCGCCGCGCGGAAACCCCGGCCGCGGCGATCACCTTCGGCGACTGGCTGCGCGCCGATTACCCCGTCGCCTCGGCGGGGGGTCTTTTCGGCAAGCGATTCGGCCCGGAGCTCGAGCTCACCGGCACGGAAGCGGAACCCGTCCAGTGGAAGGCCGCTGAGGGCCTTTCGGCGGCGTCCATCTACACGCTTCCCGATGGGGTCGGCGCGTTCTACCTCAAGACATCTGTCCACTCGGACCGCCGAGTGACCGTCGACCTAAAGCTCGGCAGCGACGATGGGATCGTCGTCTGGCTAAACGGCAGCAAGGTGCACTCGAACAACGTCGGGCGGGCCGCCGTCCTGGACCAGGACACCCAGGCCGTGACCCTGGAGAAGGGCAAGAATGATCTGCTCGTCAAGGTCGTGAACACCGGCGGCCGTGGCGGCTTCGGTTACCGGGTTGTGGAGGTTCCGGGCGACGGATTCCCCCTCGGGCTGGAGGTCGCTCTCCTCGCCAATGACGGCGGCCTCAAGGGCGATGCGCAGAAAGAGCTCACCCGCGTTTGGCGCCGCCGGTTCGCGCCGGACTGGGCCAAGGTCGAGTCCGACCGCTTGGCGCTCCAATCGGAACAAACCGCGTTCAGGGGGTCTTTCCCCACGACCATGGTCTCCAAGAGCCTCGGGATGGCGCGCACGGCCAACGTTCAAATGCGCGGCGCCTACGACAGCCTCGGGGACGAAGTCACACCGGCGACGCCTTCGGCCCTCCCCGGGCTCGCCGACGGGGTCCCCCGGGACCGCCTCGGCCTGGCGCGCTGGATCGTCTCGGAGGAGAACCCCCTGACGGCTCGCGTCTGGGTGAACCGCGCCTGGCAGCACTTCTTTGGGCTGGGCCTTGTCGCGACCCCCGAGGATTTCGGGTCCCAAGGGGCATGGCCAAGCCACCCGCGCCTTCTGGATTACCTCAGCGTCGAGTTCATGGAGAGCGGCTGGGACATGAAGGCGATGCACAAGCGCATCGCCATGTCCGGGGCCTATCGCCAGAGCTCGAAGCTCACCCCCGAGCGCCTCGCCGCCGACCCCGATGGAGCGTTGATCTCCCGGGGCCCGCGCCACCGGCTCGACGGCGAGGTCCTGCGGGACCAAGCGCTCTACGCGGCGGGATTGCTGAATGAAGAAATGGGCGGCCCTGGCGTGCGACCCTATCAGCCCGACGGGGTTTGGTTCGCCGTGGGTTACACACGCAGCAACACGGTCCGCTACTCGCAGGGCCCGATGGAGCACCTTCACCGCCGCAGCCTCTACACGTTTTGGAAGCGCACGGCACCGCCCCCCAACCTCACCACCTTCGACGCGCCCATGCGCGATGCGTGCACGGTCAAGCGGGAGCGCACCAACACGCCCCTCCAGGCACTGGTGACCTTGAACGACCCCACGTACGTGGAAGCGGCGCGGTTCCTCGCGGAGCGCGTCCTCACCGAGAAGGGCCTGTCCGAGGAGCAGCGCGTGGACGCCCTCTTCCTCTACCTGGCCGGCCGCGGCGCCGACGCCCATGAGCACGCCGCCCTCTCCCAGCTCGTCACCGAGCTCACCCAGGCCTACGGCGAAGACCCGGAGGCCGCCAAGGCCCTTCTGATGGTCGGTGACAAGAAGAGCGACAGCCACCTCGACCCGGCCGTGCACGCGGCCTGGACCCTCGCCGCGAGCACGGTGATGAACCTCGACGACGTCCTGACGAAGAACTGATGCAGAACCCCAACCACCAAGTCGAGTCCCAGCTCCGTCGCGCCCTCCAGGACAGCCCCATCGCCGAAGGCGCAAGGCACATGACGCGCCGGCAGTTCTTTGGCCGCACGGCGACCGGGATCGGGACGGCCGCCCTCGCCAGCGTGCTCGGGCCGAAAGCCGCGGCGAAGGGCCTGCGCGATGAGCCCAAGGGCCCGCACTTTGCCCCTAAAGCCAAGCGCGTGATCTACCTCTGCATGTCCGGCGCCCCCAGCCAGTTCGAGACCTTCGACTGGAAGCCCAAGCTGCGCGACATGTTCGACAAGGAGCTGCCCGATTCCATCCGGAACGGCCAGCGCATCACGACGATGACTTCGGGCCAAACGCGCTTCCCGATCGCGCCGTCGAAGTTCGACTTCGCCCGCCACGGCGAGTCCGGCGCCGAAGTCTGCGAGACCCTCCCTTGGCACGCGAAGATGGTGGACGACCTGTGCATCATGCGCAGCCTGCACACCGACGCGATCAACCACGACCCGGCGATCACCTTCACGCAAACCGGCTCCGAACAGCCCGGGCGCCCGAGCTTTGGGTCCTGGCTCTCCTACGGCCTCGGTTCCATGAACCGCGACCTGCCGAGCTTCGTCGTGATGACGCCCAAGTGGAAAGGCCGGGCCGAAGCCCAGGCCCTTTACCAGCGCCTCTGGGGATCCGGATACCTACCCTCCGAGAACCAAGGCGTGGCCTTGCGTGCCGGCGGTGACCCGGTCCTCTACCTCAGCGACCCGGACGGCGTCGACCGCGGCAAGCGTCGGCGCATGCTCGACGTCGTGGCGGAACTCAACCAGCGGCGCGCCGACGAGGTCGGTGACCCCGAGATTCGAGCGCGCATCGAGCAGTACGAGATGGCGTTCCGCATGCAGACGGCGGTGCCGGAGCTCACCGACCTGTCGGGCGAGCCCCAGTCCGTGCTCGATCTCTACGGCCCGGACGCGACAGTGCCGGGCACCTTCGGCGCCTCGTGCCTTCTCGCGCGCCGCCTCGTGGAGCGCGACGTGCGCTTCGTGCAGATCTACCACCGCGGATGGGACCAGCACGGCAACCTGCCCACGGACCTCGGCAACAACTGCCGCGACGTGGACCAGCCCTGCTACGGCCTCATCCAAGACCTCAAGGCCAGGGGCCTGCTCGAGGACACCCTGGTGATCTGGGGCGGCGAGTTCGGGCGCACGACCTACTGCCAAGGCCGCCTCACCAAGGAAAACTACGGCCGCGACCATCACCCTCGGTGCTTCTCCATGTGGATGGCGGGCGCTGGCGTGAAGACCGGTCAGGTCTACGGCGCCACCGACGACTTCTCCTACAACATCACGGAGAACCCCCTCTCGGTGTTCGACCTCAACGCCACCATCCTGCACCTCCTCGGCCTCGACCACGAGCGCCTCACGTACCGCCATGCAGGCCGCGACTTCCGCCTCACGGATGTCCATGGTGAGGTGCGCCAGGCCCTGCTGGCGTAAGGGTAGACAGCGCCCCCTTGGGCGCCGCGTCGTTCTCCGACATACCAAAGGACCGCTGATCGCCCAAGGGGCTCGATCAGCGGTCCTTGCGTTGGGCCTCTCTCCTGGGGGTCCCAGCGGAGCCCGCGCTGGCACGCGGAAGCCCCATGGCCCATCGGGCCCCTGGCATTGGTACAACTGCCCCATGCCACGACCCTTTGAACGCGCCCCCCTCTGGATCGCCAGTTGCCTGCTCGCCCCGCTGTTCACCGCTTGCAGCTCGAGCCACTCCGACCAAGGCCTGGAGCGAGATCAGGAGATCTTCACCGCCGGGCTCGAGAGGATGGTGGACCGGGCGCAGCGCGGGGACGCTGCCGCGCAGATGGAACTGGCGGCGCGGTACTACGACGGGATTGGCGTCGAGCCGAACCCCGCCCGTGCGGCGAACTGGTATCTCGCCGCGGCGGAACAGGGACTTCCCGAGGCGCAGTTTTCGCTGGGACTGCTCTACGAGACCGGCGACGGGGTCATGCAAGACCCAGAACGCGCAGCGGAGTGGTACGCCAAGGCCGCCCGAGGCGGCGATGCCCGGGCGCAAACGAACCTCGGGCTCATGTTCGCCGAAGGGCGCGGGATCCAAAGGGACGAGCCCCAAGCGCTGCAGTACCTCATGGCCGCCGCCAAGGAGGGCCACGGCCCGGCACAGCTTGCGCTTGCCTCCTTGCTGGGACGCGGCAGGGGCATCGATGCCGATCCCGTGAAAGCGGCGGCATGGCTGGAACGCGCCGCCTCCGGCGGACTGGCCGAGGCCCAATTCAGGCTCGCCGCGGCCTACCGTTCCGGAACTGGCGTCCCGATCGATCCGGGCTCGTCGCTGCGTTGGTTGAAGCGGGCCGCCGAAGCCGGCCACCCCGGGGCTTCCGCCCAGCTCGGCGTGACCCTCGCACGGACAGACCCTGTCGCCGCTGCGCCCTACCTTCAAATGGCCGCTGAGGCTGGCACCCCCGAGGCCAAGTACGCCCTCGCCCTGCTCACGCTCCGCGGCGGCGGCGTCCCCCAAAACGACGGGGAGGCCCGTCGCCTCTTCGGCGAGGCTGCG
Organism: uncultured bacterium; assembly: GCA_913058555.1. Lineage (GTDB taxonomy): Bacteria > Planctomycetota > UBA1135 > UBA1135 > Saltatorellus. The sequence goes on along the minus strand of CAJXRJ010000136.1, from coordinate 3,290 downwards.
GATGCCGGCATCCGGGAGGCGTGGCCGCGCTTCGCGAAGATGCTGGAACAGGGCAGGGGCGGACCGGCAGACAAAGAGAAGGCGCTGTTGTGGTACCTCATCGCCGCCCGCGGCGGAGACTCTGCGGCGGGCATCGAGGCCGATCGACTCAAGCTAGACGTCCCGCCCGCCAGCCGGATCCGGGCGCAGGCCATGGCGGAGGCCTGGACCGCGGGACGACGGTAAGCGACGCGCGGTCGCGCCAGGCGGCGCTATTTGGGCAGCAGCACCGTGGATGCTTCCTTCACGCCTTCCGGGATCGTCATCTCGGTGCGACCAGCACCCTTCAAGGCCGTGAAGATCCACTCCCCTGCCTCCAGTCCGTACAGGGTGAACGCGCCGGACGAATCCATGCCGGCGTGCAGGATGCCGGAGGGGTAAGTGACATGGCTTGGACGCGCCGAGAGAGTCACCGTGTCTTTCCCGAAGAGCTTGGCGTTGCACCAGGTCTGTACGTCTTCTTGAAGAGCCACGTCCACCGTTCCACGAAGCGTAATGCCGGGTAGAACCAAGTCCCGCGTGACCGTCGCCCCAGGCTCCATCACGAAGTCACTGGCTTCGAGGACGTGCAGTCTTTCCTTGTGGTTGGGGGTGGTGACCCAAACGTCGTAACGACCCGGGGGCAGACGCATCTCGAAAGTGCCGTCCAATCCGTAGTGGGTTCGCTCGTCCAGGTTCGCGTCGCCTCGCCCCTGGAAGGTCGCGGGCTTCAGCAAGGCGTCCGCATCCCAGGAAGCGACCCGGATCTCTGCACAGCGGAACTGGAAATCCGGCGTGACCACAGGGTTTCCTGATGCATCCACCACCCGGCCCTTCCATAGCACTGAGCCCTCCTCGGCTCCGGGGGGAAAGTCCATGCGACGCACTTCCCCTTCACCGAGGTCCACCCCGATGAACCGTTCGGGAATCTGCACATGCGTGCCGGTGTCCCAGTCGGTCACGGTGCCATCGACGCCCAAGCGATACGCGTCGGCGCTCAGTTCATCGAAGGAGTACTCCCCGCGGTCATCGGTCAGGACATATTGGCCGGCCCCCTGCTCGATCGAGTGGGAGAGCGGAGGCCGGAGGCCCTTCTGGGCCTCCGTGAACTCAAGCACGCGGCGACGGGCCGACAGTGAGAGATAGGCCCCAGGAATCGGAGTCCCAGTGCCCGTCCCGTCGGTCACCCTCCCGAAGATCCGCGCAGAGCCGAAACGCACGATGGTGGTCGTTCCCCGGTTCGCAACGAGCTTGACCGAGTCCATGCGCTCCGCTCCCCCCGGAGACGTGACCTGAATGAACCAGCTCCCGTCAGCGAGGCCCTCGAAGCGAACGGGCGCCAGGGAACCGGCGCCGACGCTCTGGACCTGGCGCGGCGCGTCATCAGGCAATTTCGGGGGTGCCCACCCTGTGAAGACGCCCTTCGCATCGGAAACCAGGACCTTTGCCCCGACGACTGGCTGGTCCGCATCGTCCACGACCCAAACGTCGAGCGTGCCCGGCGGGAGCGCTTCGATCAACGCGACGAAGCCCGAGGCCGGTTCAGCTGGCTCGACGGCTGCGATCTCAGGCGCTGGGGGATCCACTGCGCCCTCCCGTTGGGTCACAACGGCTCCAACCTCCGCCAGGTTCGGCGCCGGCTCGAAGGCGCCCGCAGACGCAGTCAGCTCGGGCGCAGGAGCCGCGCCGTCCGAAGCCCCCCACTGCATCGCGCCGATGAGGCCGGCCACGAGGGCGGCGGTGCAACCAAGTACGACTTTCACATTCATAGCCATCATCCCTGCGAACCACGCTCCGCCCCAGGCGGTCGCTGTGGCGGTTTTTGTTGCGGCACTGACAGATGCGCCTGCGACGGCGCTGCTGGTCACCAGCCCGCCAAGATCGGGGCCGCCCCAATGGAGGAGCACCATCGGAGCCCAAGAGCCCATCCCGATGCCGTCTGTGGAAGAAAGGAGCTCCCGCATCTTCGCCCGGGCCCTTCGGAGCCGGGTCTCGACGGTTCGCAGCGGGAGCCCATGGTCCTCGGCGAACGCCGCCACGCTCTGGCCGTGGAAGTAGCGGGCCACCACCACGGAGCGATACGGCTCGTCGAGCGCTTCGACGGCGGCCACCAGTCGCTTCGTGAAATCGAGGGACCCGACCGCTTTATCGAGCCCTTGGTCTTCACCGGGACCCGCACTTGCGTAGTCGCCCTCACGGGCCCGCCGATTCCGGTCCTGGCGCCAGCCCGATCGGGCTTCGTGGTAGAGCACCCGGCGCAGCCAGCCCCGGATCCCGCCGCCAGTGTTCGCGGCCCGTACGGCTTCGCGCCGCTGGAGCGCCACGAGCGCCGTTCGCTGCACGAGGTCATCCGCCGCCGCCTCATCCCGCGCCAGCCTCAGGGCAAGACGCCGGACCCAACCGAGGTGCTCGATCCAAGGGTCGTCGGAGCTCCGCGGCGTCTGTGATGGCTGGGAGGTGCTGTGGGCTGGAGGATTCACGTGTGTGGGGCCAGCTTGGAACCGGCACCCACCAATTGTCCCTGCTCAGGGGCAACCCTTCAGGGATTTCGATTTTCTTGGGCGATCCGGACCAGCTCCTACACTCGGGCGATGCAACTCCCCCCCTGGAGCTGGCTCTTCGCCGCGCTCGTGCTCTCTATCTCGTCCACCGCCGCGTCCGCCCAAGACAGCGAGCCACGGCGGCCGAACATCCTCTTCATCCTCGCCGACGATCAATCGCCCCTCGATCTGAGGGTCTACCGCCCGGACTCCCTCCTGGAGACGCCGGTCATCGACGGGATCGCGGCGAAGGGTATGACCCTGGACGGGGCCTACCACATGGGCTCTTGGTCCGGCGCCGTCTGCACACCCTCCCGCCACATGGTGATGAGCGGTCGGACCGTGTGGCACCTGCCCCGCAACGGCGTCAAAGGCGCCGGTCCCAACCCGCTCTGCCCCGGGGACCTGCCCGAGCAAACCATGGGAGCCGTATTCAATCGCGCCGGCTACGGGACCATGCGCACGTGCAAGAATGGCAACTCGTACAAGGGAGCCAACCAGCAGTTCCAGGTGCGCCGCGAAGCGTCCAAGCGCAAGGCGAGCGCCGAGGACGGAAGCGCCTGGCACGCCGATCAGGTCCTCGCCTACCTGGAGGACCGCGCCGCACAAGAGACGCCCGACCCTTTCCTCATCTACCTCGGGTTCTCCCATCCCCACGACCCCCGCTGGGGCAGTGACGAGCTTTGTGAGAAGTACGGCGCCCACAACCTGTCTCTTATACACATCTCCGAG
>CAJXRJ010000135.1 GCA_913058555.1 uncultured bacterium | reverse complement strand
TGAAGATATGCGACCGACGCGGAGCTGCGTCGGGTGCCGTGCTTGTTGAGGAAGAACCAGCCGGCGCCTCCGTCGAAGGGTTGCTCGAAGTCGCTACGAGGATAACCGGCGGCCTCGCAGGACTCGAGGAAGGCTTCGACGCACGCGTTGTTCGAGTCGCTCTTCTCGAGGTCCATCCGCGCGACGACCGCGATGCCGTTGCCTCGGACCTCCATCCAGAGCGTCCGTCCGACGCGTCGCTCGCGCTTCTTGCGCACGACGACGGCGGCGGATCGGCAAGACAGCTCGACGCGGTCGTGGCGCTCGCGCGGGAGACGATGCAGCGCGTGGTCGCGCTCGCGGTCCCGCTGGTGGTGGACGTCGGCGTGGGGCCGACCTGGGGAGTCTTGGCGCGTCCCGTCCGAGGAAGCGAGGCGTTGGCGGAGCTCATGGGACCAGTTGGCTGACGCCGGAGATGACGATATCGGCCCCGCCGAGTTCCTTGAGTCGCGGCAAGAGCGTCGCGATCTCTGCGCGTGGCACGGCGGCGCGCACGGCGAACCCAGCGGCGCCGCGTAGGCCAGAAATCGTGGGCTGACGCATGCAAGGGAGCTCGTCGAGGAGGGCGTCCAGGCTCTCCGGGCCAACGTTCAGCTCGAGCATCACGCGGCTGCGGGCGTCGAGGACCGATTGCAGGAGCAGGACGATCTGGTCGAGCCGCGTCCGCTTCACGGGGTCCGCCGCGGCGGCTTCGGAGGCAAAGAGCCGCGTGGAGGACCGTTGCACTTCGTCGATGATCTGGAGCCCGTTCGCGCGCAGGGTCGCGCCGCTCGAGGTGTTGTCCACAATCAGATCTGCGTCCTCCGGGGGGAATACCTCCGTCGCGCCGAAGGTCTGCAGGATGCGCGCATCGAGGCCCCGGCGCTCGACCCATGCTTCGGTCAAGCCGACGTACTCCGTAGCAATGATCAGGGGCCGATCCGGTAGGGACCCGTCCGGGCGCAGGAACTCCCTTGGTGCGGCTGCGACGATCCGTACGGGGTCGAGCCCCGTATCGAACAGCTCCACCACGGGCGCGTCCTTTTCAAGGGCCCAGTCGGCCCCCGCAAATCCAACGTCTCGGGCGCCGACGGCCAACATCTCGACGACGTTCTGGGGCTTCAGGAGCTTGGCTTCGGTGTCCGGGAGGCCCACGGTGGGCCGGTAGGCGCGGCCGCCGAGATCGACGGAGATCCCCGCCTCGGCCAGCAGCGCCAGCACACCTGTTTGCTGGCGCCCCTTCGGGAGGGCGAGTCGAAGGGTGGCGCTGGGGAGTGTGTTGGTCGCGTTCGATCGAGCGGACGCGGCTTCGGATGCGTCCTTGGGGACGACTGGCATGTCGAGGTTCATCGGGGTCGGTGGGCTGGTTCCCAGGGGGATAGCCGACCGCCGGACCTAAGCGTGAAATGCAACACGCCGACCCGGTCAGGTCGGCGTGGCTCTTCGAGTGTCTTGCCAGCGCTTAGCTGGCTACGCGGAGATCCATCACGACCCGGGAGGGGCGTGATGATGATGGTCGCAGCGGAACTCGAAGGTGACGGGCATGACAGCGAGGAGATTGGGCGACCCCCCGGTGCAGCGCAACCCCCTCCCCCGTGAATCTTGGGTTTTGATGAGCTTGCTCCAGGCGCTGCGCTCGATTGGTGGGCCTTGTTGTCGCACTTTGCTGGGCGCGGTATGCCGCTTCGAGCCGCTGTCGGGCAATCTAGGGGCCTGCCCCTTTGCCATCTCTCACTGTCCCCGACAACTCAACTGCCATGCGAATGACCCGTTCACACCGGATCAACCCGCTACCTCTCTGGCTCGCCGCACCCGCGGCGTACGTCCTTTCCATTAGTTGTAGCAGTGGCCTCGAAACCGAGACGCCATGCATCGCCGCCCCCGTTCCCTCGGTCAGCGGCAACGTCACCACCGGTCTCTTCTTTGGGTTCGAGCCACTGTCTCCATCCGGAGGCCTTGCCCTCTACCAGCAGCTGACCCTTGCCGCCGGGATCATTCCCGGAGTCACGGCCGAGTCGGATCAGCACGTGGCCTTCTACGGATTCACTTCCGAGGCTGTCGCGAATAACGCCGGCCCATCCGGAGCGGGCAATCGCCTCGATCGGGACGGCTCCGCCGACCTGAACGATACGGCGGACGTGTTCGTGGCGGCGGTCGTCCAAGAGCGCATCGACACGCGCGCATTCAGCTACTCCCTCGCGGGCAAGTTCAGGCACCCGCGTTGCGTCAATTGCCATGCCGTCTCCAAGGAGCCGGGCTTTGGTGCGACCCCGGTGTCGACCGTGTTCCACGAGTCGACCCACCCGACCGTTGAGGGCGTCCAGGCGCCCCAGCCCGGACAAGGCCGTTTCCAGAACACCAACGAGAACAGCTGCCTCACCTGCCATGAGGCGGTTCTCGACGCCGGGGCTCCGAACGGTGGAGGCCCGCTCACCAGCGGCTGGCGCAACCCGTCGACGTCGTTCGACGGGGACTTCCGCATCCTCTCCACAGCGGCGCTCGCGAGCAAGGCCCGCGGCGCCCCCCCCGGTCACTTCGCGGACGATCGGCGCGTGAACTGGGCGCTCTCCGACGCGACCCTGCCTTCGCGGACTGTGATCAACGGGACCTTTACGGCCGCCGACGATGACCATGACGGCATCGTGGAGCCCTTCGACAGCGACAACCGTCGCCGCGCCGTTCCGGGCGGCCGGTCGATGTTCCAGGCGGAGATCGACGCGTTCCTGTGCGGTGGCGGCCCCAACGACACCCGCGGGGCCCTGGTGGATGTCCTTCTCGCGAGCCGTGCGGGGGACCAGACGCCCAATGCGAGTTCGGGCAATCCCGACGTGGCCTACGTGCCTGACAGCGCCTTCGATCCGTCCGTTGGGGGCGTCGCAGGGACGGTTTACACGGTCTATGAATCGGCGGCCACGGACATCGATCCCCTTGCGACCGCAGGCACGCTGCAGGTCTATCGCTCCTCGATCGACGTCTTCGTGAGTGCCAGCGGTGCGATCGACATGCGCTACGTGGGCACCGAGCTGGTGTCGACGAATGCCGCGGGAACGCAGGCGGGCAACGGCGACTGTTTCGATCCGGTGATCAGCTCGCTCCCCTCAGCGCCGGGCGCAACGAACGCCGGCCAGAGAGTGGCGTTCCTCTCCGACGCCAACAACCTCGGCCCGAGCGGTGGAACCCAGCGCGTCTACGTGCACGATCTCGACTCCAATGTCGTGGCGCTTGCCGGGGGCACGATGGACGACTGTCGCGCGCTCGCGATGGACCCCACGGGTCGGGTGGTGGCCTTCACCAGTCCCGACGTGTCGACGGCGGTGGGTGTCAACGACACGAACGGCGTGTCCGACGTCTACTTCGCACGCATCAGCTCGACCGCCACGGCGGCCCTTGAGTCGAATTTCCCCCAGAGGGCTAGCCGAACGAACGGCGTCGGTGGCGAGACGGACTCCGGCGGGAGCTTCTTCCCTGACATCATCCTCGACCCGAGCGAACTCGTGGACGGCGAGGAGCGGATCCTGGTTGCGTTCAACTCCACCAGCATTCTGGACGCCCGGGGCATCGACCCCGGTGGGTCCACCGTCTCGGCGAACATCTTCGTGCACGCCTTCGCTGGCCTGCCCGCGCTCTCTCCCCAGCGGGGCACGTTCCAGGTGAGCCTCGGCCGCTCCGTCACAGGTGAGCTGGTCTTCCCCGACGATCGTTCGAACGAGCCCGTCTTCCCCGGACGCGCGGACCGACTGGTCTTCAGCACACAGGCGACCAACCTCGACTCGGCATTTCTCCTGCCGCCCGATCCTGACTTCGGCACGTTCACCTTCAAGAGCGGCGACGAGAACGGCAGCGTGGACATCATGATGGCGAGCCTTGGGGGCATCCTCGACGGATCGACCTCGGCCCGGGTGGAGGCCCTGAGCGTGAGCCCTGCGGGCGCCTTTGGGGACGGCTCCACGGCCGCACCGGTGGCGGCCTCGTTCGGCGCCAATGACGCCGCTGGCGGCATGATTGTGGGGGGCCTGACCACTTCCAGGAACCTGGGAACAGAGGACGTGCGTCCTCCCTTTGACGGCGTCTCTGTCCCATGGATTTCCTTTGTGCGTGACGCTGCGCCGCCTCCTTCAAGCCAGTTCGATCGCGTCAGCAGCATGCTCCGCAATCGATGCGCGCCCTGCCACGCAACGGGTGGCGCGAACGCGGCACCCTTCGGGCTTGGCTCGGATGACGACGCGCTCTTCGATAGCTTGATCAACGGCACACGGAGCTGCAGCGGTACGCCGACGCCCTACGTGATGCCCGGTGTTCCAGATATGAGCCTGATCGTTGGCGTGATGGAGGGGGGCACGTGTGGTCTCGCGCGCATGCCCCAAGGCCAAGGTGCAGTTCCCGATGACCTGATTCAGATCGTTCGCGACTGGATCACGTCCGGTGCGCCTCGGAACGACTAGCGGTTCCCCCCGGTCACTCGGTGCCCCGGGGGCCGTGGGGCACCCCAGAGGCTCTCCGGGATTCCGCTAGTCCCCTGGAAAGAAAGGCCGAGTTCGAAGGATGACCCCCTCTTTTCCCGCGGGAGATGTGGGGGTCATTCCATGCCCATAAAGGCAGTGCTGCACCCCAGATTCGGTCTATGCACTTTCGATAAACAGGGTGTGCCGGTGGGACGAAAGCCCGCCGATCCAAAGCTCTCCCTCCTCAATCGATTCAGACCCTTCGAGCCCAGAGACTTCCACCCAGCCTCCAAGCCCCCCCAGGTGTTCGGGAATCAGCGTCAAGTGCAGCCGCTGCTCACGGAACCCCACGGGTAGAAGTCTCGAACTGGCCGGCGAACCTGATGTGTGCAGGTTCGCCGGCTTCCTTTTTCGCCGGGTGCTACGACCGGGCTGCGCCCGAATCCATCAGCACCTTGAGCCGCTCCCGCATCGTATGGCGCGTCTGCACGGCCTTGAGGCCGGCGGCGGCGATGCGGGCGGCCTCTTCGGGGTGTTTGGAGTAGTGCCGCACCATGTCCTCGAGTTCGTCGAGGGTGCGGTAGGCGACAAGCTCGTCCCCGATCTTGAACTGCTCCGCGAGGGCATTGGAGTACTCCGCGATCATGAAGCCGCCGCAGGCGAGCACGTCGAAGACCCGCAGGGGGATGACCTCGGGCTGGTAAATGCGGTTGACGTCAACGTTGATATCGGCGCTCCCGTAGATCTGGGTCACTTCTTTGCCGGGGTCAGCGACGCCGCGGTAGGTGAGGCCCGGGTGCGTGGCTTCCACCGATTTCCAGCCGTCGTCGCCCCACACGTGGACGCCCGCGCCCGCGAGGGCGGAGATGTACGCGATGCGCTTCTGCGACGCGACGATCTCGGCGACCCACTTCCGGGGATCGTCAGGGGTTCCAGAGCGCCGGGCGGCCTCCAGGAAGTCCGAGAATCCCTCTTCGATCAGGTCGCCCGTCAAGTAGGTCGTGTAGTCCGCGCGGTCGGCGCGCAGGATGGACTCCAGGCGGTTCTCCGTCGTTTCGAAGGACTCCATTCCGCAGCAATCGAAAGACGCGTGGAGTTGGAGGAAGAGGCGCCGGAAACGCGCCGCACGGGCGATGAGGCTCGAGCCCACGAAGGCCACGGATACATGGCCCACTTCCCCGTCCGAGCGGATGGGGTATCGCTTCTTGATGTTGACGCCGAGCGGTAGGTGTTCGACGTTGGCGAAGCCGGCCTCTCGCAGTTGCTCTACATGGCTTTGGTGCAGGGTGAAGACGCGGATGGATTCGGTCTTCGAAGTCTCCGGCGGCGTGGGCGTGCGGTCGGTGGTGGGGTCCACTTCCCAAACGACCAGCGGAATCGAGAGCTCGTCGCAGGCGTCCGCGACGTGCTCCTCGTAGTTGACGGTGATGACGCGCTCTGGCCGGAGCTTGCGCAGGGCGATCTCGGTCTCCCGCGGGTCCCAACGCTGCACTTCGAGGGGGAAGATCGAGTACCCCTCGCGCCGCAGGCTATCGGCGATGTAGGAGACCACCACGCCGCCCATTCCAAGTCCAATCCACCGGCGTCCTTCGGTGGGGACTGAGCCAGAGATCGCGTCGTCAGCAAGGTGCTTTTCGTCCTTGTAGATGCCGCGGAATGTGGGATGGAATACGACGTTCCGTTCGTGGAGATGGGGCAGGTGCTCGATCAAGTCTGCGCCCAGGGCCACCGTGAGGCGGCCCGAAGCGAGCGAGCGGTGGTAGTCCTGTCGGCCGAGGGCCAGGCGGATCAGCCATGGGTCGCGGTCCCAAACGGTGATCTTGGCGGTCGGCCGGGTCCGGAGCAGGTACGCGACCTGCTCCCCAAGGCCGATGCCGAAGACAAAGACCTCTTGTCCGTCGCGTACGTCGCTCAGCTCTTCATCGACTTCGGAGCCTGGGATCGCAAAAGGACGGAGCTTGCCTTCGGCGCGGTAGAGCGGCGGGTTGGGGCCACCGATGACCACGTGGTTGCCCCTCTCCGCGAGGAGGATCCGGTGGACCAGCTCATCGGGATTCGGGTGGTCCCGCTCCAGGAGCGCGCAGAGGTTCTCCTCCAGGGTGGGATCGAGTCCAGATTCCCGGATCTTCGCCCCCGTCCCACCAAGCAATTCATCCATCAACGCTTGCTGCGACCCTAAACCAACGTCTTCTGTGACCATGGGGGCCAGGGTAGGTTCCGCCAGAGGAGAGGGCCAGGTTCGATCGGACGGCGCGGAGCGCGTTCCGATAATCTTCGTCCCATGAATGGCCTTCGATCCCCGCGTGCCCCTTTTGCTTCCATCGGCCGGCGCCTCGTCCCGGCCCTGGCTCCCCTCCTGGCGATGGCCCTGGCGGCCTGCGCGTCGGACGGATCTCCCCGCACCGTAGGTGGGATGTCGCAGTCCTCGGGTTCTGGGGAGTCGGGCGACGCACTTCTGCCGGTTCTCCTCGACGAGACGTCCGGTACGGCGAAGCTGACCCTTCCAGCGCCCGACGGGGAGGGCGTTCACGGGACCTTCCTGCTCGTTGAGGGCATCGAGACGGGCCTCGGAGCCAACGATGTTGGCCTTGACCGGGGCGCCATGGGGGGCGCGAAGCTCGTGCGCTTCCGTAGCGTCGGCGGGAAGGTCCTCTTGGAGGAATTGAACACGTCTTTCCGAGCCGAGCAGGGCTCGCCCGAGGAGAAGGCAGCCGCGGCGCAGTCTTTTGCCACGAGCGTTCTTTGGGGCACGGACAAGGCGGAGCGCGGAGCGGGCGGCTCGGTGACCGTGGACTTCACGTCGTTTCTCGTGCGCGACGCCCACGGCATCGCCGGCACCCTCGCACGCACGGGGCAGGGGAGCTACTCCCTCGACCCGGCGCGTTCGGCCTTGGACGTGGTCCGTTGTCGCGCGTTCCCGAGGAACCTCGAGTTCGCGGCCGTCCTCACCTTCAAGGGATCGAAGCCCGGGTCCGAGGCCCGCGCGACCGCGCCCGAGGGTGGCTCCATCACCTTCGTCCAGCGCCAAGGTTTGCTCGCGCTTCCGGATGCGGGTTACGAGCGCCGACGTTTTGATCCTCGCATGGGCGCCTTCGGCGTGTCGTTTATCGACTACAGCACCGGCCTCGCCGAGCCGACGACCCAGCGCCTTGCCGTGCGCCATCGCATCCAACGGGACCCGCGCACCGGGAAGCCCGCCCCCATCGTCTATTACGTGGACCGCGCCGCCCCGGAGCCGGTGCGCGGCGCCCTGGTGGAGGGCGCTTCTTGGTGGGCCCAGGCCTTTGAAGCCGCCGGCTACCCCGATCTCTTCCGCGTCGAGGTGGCGCCCCCTGGCCTGGACCCCCTCGATACTCGATTCAACGTCATCCAATGGGTGCACCGATCTACCCGGGGCTGGTCCTACGGGAATGCGGTCAGTGACCCACGTACCGGGGAGATCCTGAAGGGGCATGTCAGTCTCGGGTCCCTGCGCGTGCGCCAGGATCGACTGCTCTTCGAAGGGCTGCTCGGCGTGTCGAAGACCGGGTCGGGTGCGGCGGACGATCCCGTCGAGCTCAGCCTCGCGCGGATCCGGCAGCTGGCTGCCCATGAGGTCGGCCACACGCTTGGGCTCTCCCACAACTTCGCTGCGAGTGTCGCCGACCGCGCCTCGGTCATGGATTACCCCGCTCCCCGCGTGCGTCCCGACGGGAAGGGCGGCCTGGACGTTTCCGATGCCTACGAAGTGGGCATCGGCGCGTGGGATAAGCACGCGATCCGAATGCTGTACGAGGGCCTCCCCGCCGGGGAGTCCGCCGAGCGCTTCCACGATCGCCTGAGTGCGGAGGTTCGCCGCAAGGGGATCCTCTACTTGACCGACCAAGACGCGCGGTCGGCCGGTGCTGCCCATCCTTTGGCGAACCTCTGGGACGACGGATCGAATCCTGTCGACGGGCTTGAGAACGCCATGGCCGTTCGCGAAACGGCGTTGGCGGGTTTCGGCACCGGCGCCCTTGCGCAGGGCCGCCCCCTGGCGGAACTCGAAGAGGTGTTCGTGCCGGTCTACCTCCATCATCGATTCCAGCTCGATGCCGCGATCAAGATGGTGGGCGGCGTGATCTTTGAGCACGGGACCAATGTGCCCGGCGCCAAGGGCGCGGCGGCGGTGCCCGACAGCGAGCAGCGGCGCGCCCTGGGTGTCCTTCAAGGCGTCCTCAGCGCCGAGAGCTTGGGCGTTCCGAAGGCCATCGCTTCGATGCTTCTCCCGCGTCCGCCTGGCTACGGCCGCTCACGGGAAACCTTCGATCGACGGGCCGGCGATGCCTTCGATCCGCTCGGCGCGGCGGATGTGATTGCGCGGCAGGTGGCCAGGGGGCTCTCGAACCCCGAGCGCCTGATGCGGGTCTTCTTGCAGTCGAGCGAACCCGGTGCCCTGACCGTGGGGGAGGTGGCCCAGGCGCTCCTCGACTCGGGGGTGATCCTCCCCGGGGATGTGGGGGAGGCGAAAGCCCTGCGCGGCGTCGTCCTGACCGCCTCCGCGGAGGAGCTCATGGGCACTGCCGGCCGCGGGGGCACGCCCCGGGAAGTACGGGATGCGCTGGTCCTCGCCCTGCGCACGAACCTTGAGACAGGCCGATTCCGAAGTCACGAAGACCTGGAGCGCGAAGTGACAGCCTTCCTCGCCCGTCCAGTCGAGGCCCAGGGCACGGGGCAATCCGCCGGGCCCGAAGCGCCCCCAGGCAGTCCCATCGGCGCCGGCCGTCCCGGAATCGAGCAGGGCTGCGGGTGGCGCTAGCCCAAGGCCAGGTTTCCCCGTTGCCGCAGGAACGTCCCTGATTCGCTCGAATCGGGCCCGGGGGCGTTCTCCTACCGAAGGTGAACAGGAGCAGGTCCTGCCGCGCCTGTAGAATGCTTGGCCCGATCCCACGATCTACCTGATGATGATTCTCACAGCACCCTTGCTCCTTGGCCTGGCCCTGCCGGTCCCCCAGCCGTCTACACAGGACAGCGCCGTTCTCGACGCTCCGGCGAAAACGAACCTCGAGCGCGCCCTCGACACCATTAACGCCGACGAGATCCGTTCCGATCTAGTGTTCGTCGCGTCGGACGTGATGGGGGGGCGCAACTCACCGTCGCCCCAGCTCAAGATCGCGGCGCGGTTCATTCGCTCGCGCCTGATGCGCTACGGCTTCCAGCCAGGCGCCCAGGAGGGGTCTTACCTCTACGAGTGGCAGATCAACCAGATCGGCTTCAACCCCGAGGACGCCAAGGTCACCATCGCCAGCGGTGATGAGACCTTTGAGTTCAGCTTCGGCGACGACTACCTGTTCCCCGACTTCAAGTCCCTCGGCATGCGGGACGGACGCGGCAGCGTCGTCTTTGGCGGCGACATGAAAGCGGACACGCTCGCGGAGCTGGAGGTCGACGGCGCCTGGGTCCTCAGCACGACGGGCAAAGGCGTTTCCGGTAAGTCGCGCCGGGCCCTGGAGAAGCGCGGTGCCGTTGGTGTGCTGGTGCTCCCGGCGGAGGATGCCTCCAAAACGGTGAAGGAGGCGCTCGGTGCCCGCGCTGCGCGCTTCTCGAGCAAGCGCCTCAGCTTCAGCCCTTCGGCGAACAGGGCGGGTTTCCCGATGCTGCATCTCACGGAGAGCGCGGCGAAGAGCCTGCCCCTGGATTCCCTGGAGGGCCTCGAGGCCGGCGCCAAAGTCGACTGGGCGGTGCACGAGAAATGCGCCTACGGGGATCTCGGCGAGATCACCCTCGAAAACGTCGCAGGCATCTGGCCGGGCTCGGATCCTGAGCTCAAGAACGAGGTCATCATCCTCTCCGCCCACTACGACCACGTGGGCGAGCGGCCGGACGGAACGATCTTCAACGGTGCGGACGACAATGGTTCTGGCACCTGCGGGATGCTGGCGATCGCGGAGGCCCTCAAGGAGTACGGCCCGATGCGTCGCTCCGTGATGTTGATGTGGGTGTCCGCCGAGGAGAAGGGCCTGCTTGGCTCGGAGGCTTGGACCAAGAACCCGTACTTGCCGGGCGGCCTCAAGCCGATCTGCAACATCAACATCGACATGATCGGTCGCAATGCCAGCGACGAGTTCCTGATCACGCCGACCAAGAAGCACCCCGCCTACAGCGCACTGACCCAGGTCGCCGAAGCGAACGCCGAATCCGAAGGCTTCACGAAGATCAAGTCCGCTGACGCCTACTGGGCCCGCTCGGACCACGCGAACTTCGAACAGCACATGGGCCTGCCCGTGGCGTTCCTGTTCTGCGACGTGCACGAGGACTACCACCAGCCGTCCGACACGCCCGACAAGATCGACTACGACAAGATGCGCCGCATTTGCCGCTTGGTGGTGCGCATGCTGGAGGACCTCCAGGTCGACAAGCCGAAGTTCTGATCCCGTTGCCGTCATTGGGGGAAAAAACTCCCGCTCCTGGCGAAGGGAGGGGAGACTACGGCGTAAGAGCTTTCTCCCCCCTGCCATGACGCACACAGCAGCCAGCCTCGATCGACAAACGACACGCGTCGTTTTCCGGTCGAGGCTGGCTGCTTTTGTGGGGCCCGCTTGCGCGCTGACGGGAGCGGGGCTCCTGACCCTGGGGACGGTCACTCTGTTCGGGCGCTCGGGATTCGGCGTGGACCTGCCGGGGCCCTTCGGTGTTTGGATCGGGGTCGGTTTGGGGCTCCTCGGGGTGGCCTTTGGGGTCGCCCGGGCCAAGTCCCGTGCATTGACGCGCCCCCAGGCGGCGACCTGGCTCGACCTGGAGAGCGGCGCCTCCGGCGAGCTTGTGACCGCCGACGAGCTTGGGGCGGGCGCGGCCCGATGGCGTGACAGGGCCGATACCAAGGCCCAGTCAGTGCACGGCTTGTACCCGGTGGAGTGGCAGCGGCCGCTCGTGCTCGCGGCCCTTGCGGCCGCCTTCGCCATCGGTGCGGGCTTCGTCCCGGTCCGCGCGAAAGCGCCCAGTGGACGCCTGGAAGCCCTCTTCGAGGAGCGCGTCGAAGAGGTGCGAGACCAGCTCGCCGCCCTCGACGAAGAGCTCGACTTGGACGAGGAAGAGCGGGCCGCGATGGAGGACGCCCTCGATCGTCTGGAGGCCGACGCGGAGTCCGACCCAGACCTTGAATCCACCTACGAGGCGATCGATCGCCTCGAAGAGCAGCTCGCGCAGCGCGCCGAGGAATCCCTCGAGGCAGCGCGCCGATCGTTAGAAGCCCTGGCGGAAGCCGCCGAGAGCACGGCTGGGTCCGAGAATTCCCCCGAGGGCATGGAGCAAGCCGCGGAGGCCCTCGAAGCGGCCATGGCAGCCCTCGAGGAATTCGATCTCGAAGGGCTCGAAAGCGCGGAGTCGAATTTTGACTCAGCGGACCTTGCCGCCCTCGCGGAGGGGGCTGCTGCGGGGGAATTTGATCCCGCAGACGCGGTGGAGCTCTCCGAAGAGATGCGGGCCGCACTCGAGAAGGCGCTGGCCAATCTCGGGGAAGCGGGGCTCCTCGACGGTGCGGGCATGAAGGCCCTCACGGAGCTTCCAGAGCTGACCGCCGAACAGCTCGCGATGCTCGAAGCAGCTGCTGATTTGGCCGCGGCGGAGCCGTGACCGGGCTGAGGCAAGAAGGAACCTGCTGAGCCGGGTGAGCCGTGAAGCGGCTCAGGCGGCACATGAATGGCAGGTGCCAATGCGGCCGCCGTGAGCGGTCTCGCCAAAATACCGGGTTCGGGAGGAGTCAGTCGCGGACGCGGCGACGCCGAACTCACGTTGGGTCCCGGAGACACGGGACTCGACGGGTCTGGGCTTGAGTCGCGGCGCCTGACGCCGGCGGAGTTCGCGGACCTTGAACAGTCGGCCCTCCTTGGGGTCAGCTCGACCACACCCGAAGTGTCCGGCAGCGGCGGGTCGTCGGCCGGCCGCCAGGAAACGGCGGGTTCCGTGGGGGCTTCGACCTTCAAGCGCAGGCTTGTCCCACGCCATCGTCGAGCGGTGTCCGAATTCTTTTCGCCGAAGGGCGAAGGGAAGAAATAGCATCCCTCTGCCGGCGATCTTCCTCGCCGGGTTTCGTTCCCTACGGTTCTCTCTCGGTGCCGATTCGTCCCGAGATCTGCTCGTCCCAATCCTTCCCGCCTATGCCCGCTGATCACGCCGCGGACGCCCCCGCCGACCTGCTCTCCCCCGACGACGTCCAGCGCGCACGCACCAAGGCCCAGGCCTTGGTAGACGGCCTCGACGCGGTCATCTTTGGCCAGCCGGACCTCACGCGCATGGTGGTGGTCGCGGCACTCTCCCGCGGGCACGTGCTGCTCGAGGGGCTTCCCGGGCTCGGTAAGACCGAGCTTGTGAAGGCCCTTGCGAAGCTTTCCGGCCTCGATTACCAGAGGCTTCAGTTCACGCCGGACCTCATGCCGGGGGACGTGACCGGCGGGCACATGCTCGAGACGGACGCGGCGACCGGGGACCGCCGCATGGTCTTCCATGGCGGACCGGTGTTCACCAATGTCCTGCTCGCGGATGAGATCAACCGCGCGTCCCCGAAGACGCAGTCGGCCTTGCTCGAGGCCATGCAGGAGCGGCGCGTGACGGTGCTTGGGGAGACGCGGGACCTGCCAAGTCCGTTCCTTGTGCTCGCGACCCAGAACCCGATTGAGCTAGAAGGCACGTACCCATTGCCGGAGGCCCAGCTCGACCGCTTCCTATTCAAGATCGACGTGCACCACGTGGATCTGTCTCTTATACACATCTCCGAGCCCACGAGACTAGGCATGATCTC
>CAJXRJ010000134.1 GCA_913058555.1 uncultured bacterium | reverse complement strand
CACACTGCATATCGTCGGCAGCGTCAGATGTGTATAAGAGACAGATTGAGCCCCTACACCCAGGATAACGGTCAAAACGAGGGCCCTTGGCGCCTCTCCGACGCCCTCGGGTTGCCCGAGTGGTTCGACATCAAGGGCACGATCCGAGGCCGTTACGAAGGCTTCGACGAACAATTCAGGGGTGCCGCAGGCGGTGAAGAGCACATCTTCGTGACCCGCAGCCTTGTCGAGATGACGGTCAAAGACCGCTTCCTCTCGGCCACGGCCGAGCTCGAGGACAGCCGGGTCTACAGCGGAATCAGCAACGCCCGCCTCAACACCGGGATCGTCAACAACGTCGAGTTGCTTCAGGGATACGTCGCGGGTGAATTTACGGACGCCTTCGAGCCCGAGGACTCCCTCAGGGTCCAGCTCGGACGCCACACCATGGATATCGGCAGCCGCCGACTGGTGGCGAGGAACCGATTCAGGAACACGATCAACGCCTTCACGGGCGTCAACGCCCAGTGGGAGTCCAAGTCCGGCGCCAAGGCCCGGGCCTTCTACACCTACCCCGTCCAACGCCTCCCCCGGGGCGCCGCGGCCCTGGACGACGGTGACATCCGGTTCGACGAGGAGCGCACGAACGTGCGGTTTTGGGGCGGGCACGGCGCCTTCCCCGATGTCGCAGGCGGCATGGACGCGGAGGTGTACCTCTTCGGCCTCGACGAAAGCGACGGCACGGGCCTCTCCACCCGCGACCGCAACCTGAAGACCCTGGGCACACGCTGGCTCAAGCCACGCACCGCCGGCGAGCTCTATTGGGAACTCGAATCCGTCTTCCAGTTCGGCGACTCCCCGCGCTCCGCCGCGGCGACCTTCGACCATGAGGCGTGGTTCCATCACCTGACCTTTGGCTACGCCTTCACCGGAGACACGAAGTCCCGCGTGGAAGCGCTCTTTGACTACGTATCGGGCGACAACAACCCGAACGATCAAGAGAGCAACCGCTTCGACACGCTCTTCGGCGCGCGGCGCTTCGAGTTCGGCCCCACCGGGATCCTCGGCGCGTTCGCCCGCTCCAACCTGGTCTCCCCGGGCCTGCGCTTCGTGACGAAGCCCGCGAGCGATTGGGAAGTGATGCTGACCCACCGTTTCCACTACCTGGCGTCGGACCGCGACGCGTGGACGACGGCGGGCGTGCAGGACACGACGGGCAACTCGGGGTCGTACATCGGAACGCTCTCCGAGTTCCGCGTGCGGCACGACATCGCGCCGAAGTCCCTCAGGCTGGAGTTCGGGGCGGCGTACTACGCCGCCGGCAGCTTCGTGGAAGCCGCTTCAGGAGCGGGCAGCGTGAGCGACACGCTCTACGGCTACACGCAGCTGAACTTCACGTTCTAGGGATCTGTTTGCCCCATAAATTGACCCTGAGTCGACCCTGAGTCGATTTCGAGGGGCCGCCCGTGACTGTCCTGTGACTCACGAAATCCGGGCGGCCCCGTAGGCTGGGAGGATGAAGTTTCTCCCGCTCGTACTCGTACTTCTGTTGGGCCCCCTCCTGGGGGCCACGTTCGCAGGCACGCCACTCTCCCCCGGGGGCCACCTCGCCCTGGAGGACGTCGCCATCCTGGTCCTCAAGGACGGCACCGAGCTCGAAGGGAGCGTCACCACGGCGTCCATCGAGCTGGAGACCGACTTTGGAACGGCCAAGGTGCTCGTTTCGAAGATCGCCACCATCGAGTTCGGCGACACGGACCGCGTCGACACCCGGGGCGGAACCACGCTGACCGGCTCGGTGAAGACGTCCACCGTCCGCATGCGTGTGGACGGCAAGAAGACCACGGTCAAGCTCAAGACCGTTGCCCGCTGGGTCGCCGTCGTGGACGGGATGCGCCAGGACGCGGCGGACTTCTCGGGCGAATGGATGACGAGCTTCGGCCCCATGACGCTCACCCAGACGGGCCGCGACGTCGCGGGCACCTACGGCTACGACAAGACCAGGATCGAGGGCACGGCCAAGGGCAACACCCTCGACGTCACGTATGGGAGCGGGGGCAGCGCGACCTTCGACCTGTGGTCGGACGGCGAGTTCATCACCGGCGATTGGAAGAACGGCGAACGGGACGGCCGCTGGGGCGGCTACCGGCGCAAGCCTTCGCAGCCGGACTGGAAGCCCGGTGAGATCGTCGAGGGCCAGTCGGAAAGCGGCATGCGCTACTACGTTCGTGTCCCTGAGTCCTACGACCCGGCAACCTCCTACGACGCCATCTGCATCCTGCACGGCTCAAACATGAGCGCCCGGGACTACGTCGGCACCTTCCCCGGGGCTTGGCCGGAGCTTGCGAGTCGGTACATCATCGTCGGCTTCGACGGCGAACAGATGAACGGCTGGTCCGAGCAGGGCTCGCCGACCTTCAACTACACGTACATCAACTTCGGCGGCGACGGGGTCGGGCCCGCGTACGCCCACCGCCAGAGCCCCGCTCTCGTGGCCGAGGGGATTGGGGAGCTCGGCGGTGTGCTTGGGATTGACCGGTGGTTCGTCGGCGGCCACAGCCAGGGCGGCTGGCTGACCTACCCGATCGCGATGTTCTACCCCGACCTCGTTGCGGGCGTCTTCCCGATGAGCGGCGGGATGCTCATCCAATGCGAGCCCACGCGCATCGACGACCTCACGGAACAAAGGGCGGTCGCGTTTGCGCCTATCCACGGCACGAACGATGACGTCGTGGCGTTCTCCAGCGGCAAGGCAGGCGTTGACTCGCTCTTGGATGGGGGCTTCCCGACCATGCGGTTCTTTACCGATGACCGCGCGGGCCACATGTTTGCGCACCTCCCGGTGGACGACGCGATCGAGTGGCTCGACAGGATGTCGTCGGGGGACGGAGGGGCGTTGGCGGCGCTGGCCGTCGAAGCGGCGAAGGACAAGCGCTGGCGGGACGTGGCCGCGGCGCTCCAGCGGGCGAGCGAGGTGGAGCCGAGCGCGGCCCAGCAGGCCCAGCTCGATGCCGCCGCCGCGAAGCTGGACACCGCCGCAAAGGCTGTGCTCAAGAAGCTCGCCCCGAAGGTCCTCGCCAACAAGAACAACGGGTGGATGGACGACTTCCTCGACTACCGCGATGAGTTCGCCTTCGCGGACGCGTCCAAGGAAGTCATGGCCGCCTACACGGCCCTCCGGGACAAACACCAAGGCCCCGCCGACGACCTCTTCTGGAAGCAGCGCTCGGAGAAGGACAAGGACGTCCAGAGAGAGCTGCGAGAGGAGATCGTCGAGACGTACTACGCGTCCAGCTGGTACCGGCTCGTCAAGGGCTGGCTCTAGGCGTAGGTCGAGGGCGGCGAGAGTCGGCTTCGCCGACGCGCCCGCCCCTTATCCCAGCAACTCGACCAGTCGTTTGGCGGTCGCTGCCTTGGGCGAATCCTCGAGTGCCCAAACCACTCCATTCCCGTTGAGGACGGTCACCGTGGAGGTGGCAGCGTTGAGGGCGGAGGCGCCGTTGAGGACGATGTAGTCGGCGTTTTTGCGGACGAGCTTGGCGGCGGCGCGGGCCTCGCCGTCGGAGGTTTCCAGGGCGAAGGCGATGACCTTGCGGTGACCCTTGGTGGCGGCGATGGTCGCGAGGAGGTCGGGGTTTTCGACGAGCTCGAGGACTGGCGGGCCGCCGCCCTCCTCCTTCTTCTTCCACTTGCCGCCCAGCTTGGTCGCGGGGCGGAAGTCGCCCACGGCGGCGGCCATGAAGATGGCGTCGGCCTTTGGGAAGTGCTCCTCGAGGGCCGCGAGCATGTCGAGGGCACTCATGACGTCGATGCGCTCGGCACCCTCGGGCGTCTCCTGGTGCACGGGACCTGCGACGATCGTGACTCGATGACCCGCAGCGAGGAGGGCCTTGGCGATCTCGAAGCCCATGAGGCCACTGGACTCGTTCGAGAGGTACCGGACCGGATCGATGTACTCGCGGGTGGGGCCCGCGGTCACGATCACGTGCAGCGTCTCCGTCATCGGGAGAGGACGTCTTCGATGGCCTTGGCGATCTCCGCGGGCTCCGCGAGGCGCCCCTTGCCTTCGTCGCCACAGGCCATGTAGCCCGAGCCCGAATCGATCGCGATCCAACCGTCCTCGGCCAACTGAGCGAAGTTGCGGACGACCGCGGGCTGATCGAGCATGTGCGGGTTCATGGCCGGGCACACAAGCCGCGGGACACCGGCCGGGACGGCCAGCAGCGCGGTGGTCACAAGATCGTCCGCCATGCCGTGGGCAAGGCGCGCGGCGAGGTCAGCGGAGCACGGGGCCACGACGACGAGGTCGGCGAAACGCGCGAGGTCGATGTGGTCCATGGCGCCGCGGCGGGACTCGCCCCACTCGGTCACGTGGGCGGGCTCAGCCGTGACCGCTTCGAAGAGCTGGGGGCTGACAAGCTTGGCCGCGTTCGCCGTGAGGACGGCGCGGACGCGGTGGCCCGCCTGAGTGAGCTTGCTGGCGAGGTCGCAGACCTTGTAGATCGAGACCGAGGCCGAAACGGCCAGGAGGATGTCAGCCACGGGCCGGCTCCCGGCGGGCGTTGGCTTGGGGTGGGAGCCCGGAGATCGCGCGGATCTCAGCAACAGCACGCTCGAGGTCGTCGTTGACGACGATGTGGTCGTACTTGCCACGCTCGCGGTACTCGTCTTCGGCCTTCTTGAGGCGCCGCTCCAGCACTTCGGGGGTCTCGGTCCCACGCCCCGCGAGGCGCGCGCGGAGCACGTCGAAGTCCGGCGGCGCCACGAAGACGTAGATGCCGTCAACCTGGAGGGCCTTGAGCTGCAGCGCGCCCTGAACGTCGATCTCCACGAGGTAGACCTTGCCCTCGGCGATCGCGGTCTCCATCGGGCCCTTGAGCGTGCCGTACATGTTCCCGTGAACCTCGGCGTGCTCGATGAACGCGCCCTGCGAGATGTGCTCGCGGAAGGACTCGGGGCTCAGGAAGTGATAATGGGTCCCGTCGACCTCGCCGGGACGCGGCGCGCGGGTCGTGGCCGAGACGCTGAATACCACGTCGTCGTCCTCGAGGAGGCGCTTGCAGATCGTGCTCTTCCCGCAGCCCGATGGGCCCGAGATCAGGAGCATGGAACCCTGGCGGCCGCTGGGATTATTTTCGTCGGAGTGGGTCATTCCACGTTCTGCACCTGCTCACGCAGACGCTCCACCTGGGTCTTGAGGTCGACCACCAGGTGCGCGACGGCGGAATCGCTGCACTTGGAGCCGATCGTGTTGGCCTCGCGGAAGAACTCCTGGGCCAGGAAGTCGAGCTTGCGCCCCACGGCGCCGCCTTTCGTGAGCAGGCCGTCGAGCTGGTCCACGTGGCTCTTCAGGCGCGCGATTTCCTCCGCCACGTCGAGGCGATCGGCCAGCAGCGCGATCTCCCGGGCAAGGTCGGCTTCGGTGACTCCGGCGTTGTCGGAGAGTTCCGCCACGCGCTCCACCAGGCGTGCTTTGTGGCGCACGAGGATGTCCGGCACGCAGGCCTCGATGTCGGCGACCAAGGAGGTGATCGCGTCCGCGCTCAGGCGCAGGTCGCGCTCCATCGCGTCCCCTTCGACGCCGCGCATCTCCACGAGGGCCGCGAGGGCGTCGGTCATGACCGAGATCACCAGCTCGGCCTCTGGCCCCGTGCCCTGAATGCCTTCGGCGGCGCGCTTCTGCGCGATCACGCCGGGCAAACCGAGGAGCTTCTCCACGGAGTCGACCTGGGCGAGGCCGTGTCGGACGGCGACCTCCCGCTGCAGCTCGACGTAGCGGTTGAGCACCGCCTCATCCACGTCGAACATCGGCGCGCCGCCCGTGCGGGCGATGTCGAGACTGACCT
The DNA here is from genome assembly GCA_913058555.1 of uncultured bacterium. Lineage (GTDB taxonomy): Bacteria > Planctomycetota > UBA1135 > UBA1135 > Saltatorellus. Next base: position 7,419 of record CAJXRJ010000134.1, on the reverse strand, counting down.
GCACCGAGCCCCGGGCGAGCTTCGAGCGCACGAGCTTGTCCAGCACGGGCTCGAGCACGCCGTAGTCCTGGGGCATGCGCACCTTGGCCTGGAGGTGCTTGTGGTTGACCGTGCGAATCTCAGCGCGCACCGCGAGCTGCGCGCCGTCGGGGAGGGCACGTTCGGCGCGGGCGGCGCCGAATCCGGTCATGGAGAGAAGTGGCATAGGGATGGCCGCCGGGGAAGAACCGAGGGGCCCAACGGATCACTTAGGAGGCGTCTGGGGAGGCGCTCCACCTGCGTCCACCGGTGCGGTGGCCGCATCGGGCGCGTCGTCGAAGATGCCTTCGGCCGAGCTTTGGGAGCGGTTGTTCAGAACGTGAATCAGCACGGCCGAACCGAGGAACGCGATGGCGATCCACATGGTGAAACGCTGGACGCCGGACGCCTTGACGCCGAAGGCCTGCTGGCCGGCCGCGCCGAGGGCGTCGCCGAAGCCGCCGCCTTTGCCTTCCTGGAGGAGGATGACAACGGTGAGGATGAGCGCCGCGGCGACGAACAGAATGTAGAGGAGGACGATCCAGGTTTGCATGGCAAGGTGGCGCCGGGGCGCCGGTGGCCGCAGGGGCGGCCGTTGGGACTTGGTGGCGCCGGGGGTCTGGCGCTGAACAGTCAGTAGCGGGGAGTTGGAAGCGAGTGACGAAGCGCCTAGCGCGCGGCGTCGATGATCGGGAGGAACGTTTCGGGCTTGAGAGCCGCGCCGCCCACGAGGGCGCCGTCGATGTCGGGGACCGCCATCAGCTCCTTCGCGTTCGAAGGCTTGACGCTGCCGCCGTACAGGATGCGCATGGCAGCCGCGGCGTCGTCGTCGTACATGCCGGCGAGGATGCCGCGCAGGTACGTGTGCACCGCGCCGGCCTGCTCGGGAGAGGCGGTTTCGCCGGTGCCGATGGCCCAAACGGGCTCATAGGCGATGGTGACGCGCTCGAGGGCCGAGCGCTCGACGCCGTCGAGGCCTGCGGCGAGCTGGGTTCGGCAGACGGTCTCCGTCTGGCCGTCCTTGCGCTGTTCGATGGTCTCGCCCACGCAGAGCATGACGTCGAGGCCGTCCTCCAGCGCGCGGCGCACCTTGCTCGAGATGAACGCGTCGGTCTCGCCGTAGACGTGACGACGCTCGGAGTGGCCGAGCAGCACGACCGTGGCGCCGATGTCCTTGAGCATCGGGGCCGACACCTCGCCGGTGAAAGCACCCGACACCTGATCCGAGCAGTTCTGCCCCCCCACGCGAACGTGGGAGCCAGCCGTGATGCGTGTGACCTCGTCGAGGTGCACCATCGCGGGGAAAAGACCCACGTGCACGCCGTCCGCGGCGTGGTCACGCACTGCGGCCGCGAGCTCGCCGGCAGCGCGGCGATCGAGGTTCATTTTCCAGTTGCCAGCGACGTAGGGGGTCCTCACGCAGTGCCTCGTAGGGTCGAGAGTTGGGGGGAGTTGGGTGCGACGCCCGAAGAGGCGTCGCCTGAAGTAGCGCCGGAGGGAGACCCGTCGGCGGCGGGGGCAGCGCCGTTCTGGCCTGTCCCGGCGATGAGCGTACGTCCGTCGAGGTCGCAGAGGGCCTTCGCGTCCCCCACAAGGGCCTCGAACTCCCCAAGCCCAATGGCCTGGCTGCCGTCGGAGTGCACCTCGGCGGGCGCGGGATGGACCTCGATCATCAGGCCGTCGGCGCCCACCACGAGCCCCGCGCGCCCGAGGGCACGGACGAGGTCAGAGCGGCCCGCCGCATGGGACGGGTCGGCCACCACGGGCAGGTGCGTCGCGCCCTTGAGGTGCGCGATGGCCCCCACGTCGAGCAGGTTGCGGGTGACGCTGTCGAATCCGCGCACGCCGCGCTCGCACAGGATGACCTGGCCATTGCCGCCGGAGAGGATGTACTCGGCGGCACCGAGGAACTCCGAGACGGTGGCGCCGAAGCCGCGCTTCAGGAGCACGGGGCGGTCGATCTGGCCGAGCTCCTTCAGGAGCGCATAGTTGGCCATGCTGCGGGCGCCCACCTGGACGACGTCGGCGATCTGAGCCACCGCGTCCACGTCCCGTGGATCGAGCACCTCGGTGATGATCCCGAGCTGGGTGACCTCGCGGACCGCGCCGAGCATTTCGAGCCCGGGGGCGCCGAGGCCTTGGAAGGAGTACGGGGACGTGCGCGGCTTGTAGGCGCCGCCCCGGAAGAGGGTCGCGCCCCGGGCGGCCACGCTCTGGGCCACCTGCAAGAGACGCGATTCGTCCTCGACGGCACATGGCCCAGCGATGATCGACACCGCCCCGCCACCGAATCGGGCGCCGCGGGCCTCAACCACCGTGGGTGCCGCGCCGATCGGCCCTTTCCAGAGCTCCCGGACGTCGCCCGGATCCAAGATCCCGATCACACCGGAGAGGTCACCGAAACGGGCCAAATGGTCGGGCCCTGCCTCGCCGATGGCATCCGCGACACGCGTCAGCTGGACCAAATCCCGCCGGTCGCCGAGGAATTCGAAGCTGTAGCCTAGATCGCGGGCCACGGCCTCGACGGCCTGCCATTCGGCAGGGGCAATTTGACGCTGGAGCCTGAGGAGCATAGGAGGTCTTTCGGGAGCGCGCGGGGCCATGCCGGATGGGCTTTGGCACGCGCGATCGAGCCGAGCATTATAAGGACGCCGCCCCCGAAGGGCCGACCCGAGATCATGATTCCGGAAAGGCTCTACCACGGCTTCCCCAGGCGCCTTGCCCGAATCCCGGTGGGCCCGGCGCCCCCAACCCTTGGCCCATGACGCCTAATCCTCCATTGATGACTTCGCTGATCCGTCCCAGGCGGCTTGATTGTGGGACCCCAAGATGACCGAGCCGGAGGCTGACGCCGTTCTCGAAGCGCTCCTGGCCCTGGGGCCCCTCGACGCACTGCCCCGGACGGGCTGGGTCCTGCGGGGGGTCCCGGCGCCTGAGTCCGTGGCGGGGCACATGCTCGGGGTCGCCCACGTGGCCCTGGCCCTGGCGCCCAGGGTCGAGCCCCCCCTCGACCTCGGGAGGGTCCTGGCCATGGCCGTTCTGCATGACGGGCCGGAGGCCATCTCCGGGGACCTGCCCCAGCCGGCGAGCCGCCACCTGCCCGCCGGCGCCAAGGCCGCCATGGAAACGAGCATCGCCGAGGAGATCATCGCTCCCCTCTCGGAGGCCGCCAAGGCCGCCTATGGGGAGTACCAGTCCGGGAAAACCCCCGAGGCGCGCTTCGTCAAAGCCTGCGATACGCTCCAAATGGGCGTCCGCTTGGTCGCCTACGAAGCCCAGGGACACCAAGGACTGGCGGAGTTTTGGCGATCTGTGGCCGGCGCAGACATGGAAGAATTCCCCCCGTGCCGTAGGCTTCAACGGGCCTTGGTGGCGCGCCGATGACCCTACTTCGATGGATACCCGTGCTGTCGCTCGGGGTGGTGCTCGGGGTCGTGCTGGTCTCGAGCCTGAGCTCGCCCCCGGTGGACTTTCCGTTCACGGAGCCCCCTGACGGGGCGGCTCTCGCGGCGGCCGAGATCCAGGTCGGCGACCGCACGCTCTTCGGGGTCGTGACGGGGATCGATGGCGCGCCCCTCGATGGCGCCGGCGTTTCGATCCAGCAGGGCACGCGGCCGTACTTCACCTGGACCGACGCCGAGGGCCGGTTTGTTCTCGACGAGCTCCTGGCCGGTGACGTCCGGGTCCTCATCGTGGCCCAGGGTTTTCAGGCGACGGCCTTCGAAGTCGCCGGCGTCCAGGCGACGTCGGTGGCCGAGCCGAAGCCCTTCGTGATGGATCGGCCTATCTCTGCGCCGCCCACGCCCCCCGGCATCCAGCTCGCGGACCTGTCGGGCAAGGTCGAATTCAGCCCGCCCGCGGACGAGAACGAGGGTCCGCGCGAGGGGTACGAGCTGTTGTTCCAGCCCACGACCGCCCCCGGGGACGGGGACGGCGGATTCCCCCGGCGCGTGGCCGTGAAAAGCGACGGGACGTTCGACGTGAAGCTGCTCCACGTGGGGCGCTACCGCACGATCCTGCTGGCGCCGGAGGACCGCGGCGGCTCCGTCCCGGACCTCTTGGCGGGTGCAGATGGTGCCCCCCGGACGTTTGAGCACGTCCAAGGCGACGAGGTCCCCACGCTCGTGCTGAACTCCACCGCGGGCGCCCTGCGCGGCGTGGTCTACGACGACGAAATCGAGGGCTCCGTGCCCGGCACGGTGCGCGGCGGACTGATTCGCGCCGAGCGAATTCGCAGCGACGTGGGCGCCGACACAGGCCAGGGAAACCCCAGCGGGCGGCGCCTCGAGCGATCGGATTTCCGCGCGGTCCAGAGCGGCCCTTCCGGCAAGTACGTCGTCCGCGATCTGGCCCCCGGCCGATACCTCGTCAGCCTCGTCGCCGGTCGCCGGCGCCAGGAATTCACCGTTGATATCCCGCCGCGCAAGACGGTGGACTTTGACCTCCGACCGGCGCAAACCACTCCTTCGTCACCGCGATGAATCGGATCACAGCGGTACTGTTGGCGATGGCGGCGCTCTTGGTGCACGTCCTGGTCGTACACCGGGACGGCATCGGTGCGTTCACGTATGCGTACGAGTGCGCCCACGTGGCCTTTGAACTCGGCACGCACCTCGCGGAGCGCGGCGAGGCACTCTGGTCCTTCGGGTCCCCGGGGCCTGCCGCGACTGGCACCGGCGGGCTTGCGTCGTATCCCTCGCCGCTGGTGGTCTGGATCGCGGCAAGCGCCGAATTGCTATCGCTCAACGTCGATCGCGCCGTCCAGGTGATCGGGCTCCTCTGCGCCCTCGGCACGGTGTTCCTTTCCACGCGCTTTGACACCGACCGCATCGCCGGCGTGATTCCAGCCTTGCTCCTGGTCTCGAGCGGCGCGATTGCGGCGGCGGGCGCAAGCGGAACGGAATGGCCCATTGCGATGCTCGCCCTCGTCATGTCGTTCGTCGCCCTCGAGCACGGCAGGTCGCGCTCGGCGACATTCAGCCTTGTGCTGCTGGTGCTCGCGAGGCCCGAGGGCATCGTGTGCGCGGCTTTCCTCGGCCTTCAGACACTCGCACGGCACGTCAGGAAGGTCCCACTGGATCGCCGGCCGTCCCTGCTCGTGTTCCTGCCCGCCGCGGGCGCGGTCTGGATCGCCCACGCGGTGGGTGCATCGCTCGTGCCCGACCTCGTCACGCTGCTCCATTGGGACGGCGAGCGCACCGGCCACGGACTCGCTCAGCTGCGGGACTTTGTGCTTTCGACGGTGACCCCGCTGCTCCTTCTCTTCCCCATCGTCGGGCTCTTCCGCGGCGGCCTCACCAGTACGGGGCAACGGTGCCTCTTCCTGACCTTCGTCTGGTGCACCGCCACCGTGGGAAGCGGCGGCGGGCCCGCGGCCTTTGACATCGCCTTCACGCCGGCGCTGCCCATCGCCTTCATTGCGATCCAGCAGGGCATGGCCCGCGTTCTCGACACCTACCGCAAGAACATGGAGCGGCTCGTTTGGGCCACGCTTTCGATCGCGATCCTGGGCTCGCTGTTCTCGAGCCGCTTCCCCGGCGACCTCGGGCCGCTGAAGATCCAAGAGGTGCATGAGAAGGCCTTCGCCGCTTCCGCCACCCCACCCTTCGGCCGCCAGGCGGTGATCGGGCGCGCTTCGCTGTTCTCGGAGATCCAGCTCGTCTCTGACCTGCGTGGGATCGGTACGTTCCTCGGGTCGCGGCTCCCTGAAACGGCTTCGATCCTGAGCCCATGGCCCGGAGTGCTCGGCCACACGTCGGGCATTCGGGTCATCGATGCCTTCGGTCGAACGGCGAGCCTCCCCGGGCAAGAGCGCCGCAGCTGGACGCCGGAGCCAGGCGTCTTCGACACGCGCGCCGCGCTCGCCAGCGAACCGGACTTCATCCTGCCGTCGATCACAGGCCTCGAGGCCTACGCGAGGGGCGAGCTGGCGGACCTCCTCCCCGACAGCCTCTTTGCCCTGGATCCGACCGACGACGAGGAGCTGCGCCGCTTCGTGGGCACGACCTTGGCCGGGTACGAGCTGGTCGTCACCACCGGGGGTCTCGAGCCGAACGGCAAGAAGCGAGGGCCGCTGCTGCTGCTGCGCAGGCGTGGGCTTGAGCGGCCCATGACATTGCGCGTCGGGCGGGCGGACGCCGCGGACGGGGGCGAGCTCATCCTCTTCCACGCGCGCTTCGCGGAGGAAAACACAGGCGCCAAGCCTCCAGGTCAAACGGAGCAGCTCACCCAGGGCTCGCTGCCCCAGGTCTTTGACTTCTGCCTCGAGGTGGTCTTCGAGGACGGGGAGCGCCTCGCCATCGACCCCGCAGGCCGGCCCGTGAACGCGATTTCGGCCCTGGATGTGGCAGCGGATGAGGAGCTGCGCCCTTCGCTAGTAGGGATCGTGATCGATCCCCGTTGGAAGCGCCAGAGCACCCTGGCCACCATCGACCGCGGCGCATTGGAAAGGCTCAAGAGCCAGTCGGGGGCCCGGGTCACACGGCTGGAGGGCAGGCTCCTGCACCACCGCATCGAGCGGACCGACTCCCTTGCGAACGCAGCGCCGCCCGTGCTGTTCCCCCTTCGATGAGTGCCGAAGCTTGGGGCGCACTGCTTCGCCCTGGCACCGACCTTGGGGAGCGCTGGAAAGAGCTCACCTCGGGGGGGTCCTCCCTCGGGGCGATGGATCGGTTGGCGAAACAGCATGGACGGGAAGTGGCGCGCTTCGTGTCGCTCCAGCTGGAGCTCGGGCGCCGGGCCGCTCCGCGCTTCCCCGATGGCCGGCTGACATTCTTCACCGCGAAGGGCCTCGAACAAGCGAGCGGCGCCGCCGCGGCTGACGAACGCGCCGCCCGGTTTCAGCGACTGGTTGGCCCCGGGAAGGCCCCGGTGGTCTGGGACGCCTGCTGCGGCATCGGTGCGGACGCGTTGGCCCTGGGCCGGGCCGGGCTGAACGTGTTCGCCACCGACCTGGATGCGGAATCCGCGCGCTGCGCCGCCGGCAATTTCCTCCTCGCGGGCCTGGCCGAAACCACGGTCGCCGCCGGGGTCGCCGACGCGGCGAAGGGACTTCCCCTGCGGGGCCCCCTGCGATCCGAGTCGCCATCTGACAGCCGCCCCATCCTGGGCCTCTTCGACCCTGACCGCCGCCGGGACGGCGTTCGGTCCCTCCGCCCGGGCGATTGGTCCCCCTCGCTCGACGTGACCCTCGCCCAGTGCAGCCAGCTCGATGGCGCGTGCGTGAAGCTCGCCCCCGGGGTCGACATGGAGGACCTCATGATCGAGGACCAGCCCGGGCTGCGGGTCTCGTGGGTGAGCGTGGACGGCGAGATGAAGGAGATCGACCTGTGGTTGGGATCCCTGGGCGCGGACCTGTCTCTTATACACATCTGACGCTGCCGACGATATGCAGTGTGTAGA
>CAJXRJ010000133.1 GCA_913058555.1 uncultured bacterium | reverse complement strand
ACGAGATCATGCCTAGTCTCGTGGGCTCGGAGATGTGTATAAGAGACAGCGAGGATGAAGTGGATTCGGCGGCGGAGGTGGCGCGTACTCTCCCTTTTGGGCCCCTTTCCCGGCGATTGATCCTCGGGGGGCCCTTCCTTGGCTCGCGTCTCGTTCGGCAGCATGTCTTGGATTCTGCACGGGAACGGTGGTTGTTCACACGTCTTGCACGTTCCTTTGTGTGCCAGGTCGGTGACAATGGGGGCTGCTATGAATCACGTCTCCCCACGCGCGTCGGATTGGACCTTGGCTAGATCGCTTTTCTTCATGGGCCGTGCCCGATGGGTTTCGATGGCCCTGGTGGCCGCTGGAATCTCCATCTTGGCCACCGTTCCCGGGGCCCATGCCGCCGCGGGGCCCCAGGAGGGCGGCCCTCCGCCGCCGTCCCCCGTGCGGGCCGTTCGGGCAGTGGACCGGGAGCTCGTGCCCCGGCACCTGGTGACGGGGAGCCTTCGTTCGGCCTATGAGGCAGAGGTCAGCTCCCGCGAGGCGGGGGCGCTCATCGCGATCGACGCCCGGGAGGGCACTTCGTGGCGCAAAGGCGACGTCATCGCGAGGATTGACGATGTCCGCCTGGCCGCGGCGCGATTGATGGTAGGGGCACGACTCAAGGAGGCGGAGGCGTCCATGCTCTCGGCGGAGGCCGAGGCGGCTGACGCGGCGGCGGACCTTGCGTCCCTGGAGGCCGTGACGGCGAAGGATGGCGTTTCGGAGCGGGAGCTCCGGGCGGCGCGCACCCGCGCCTCGGTATCCGCCGCCATGCGTGACGCGGCCGGCGCCCGGGCCAAAGCGCTCATGGCGGAGATGCAGCTCATGGAAGTGCGCCTGAACGACACGCGGATCTGCGCCCCGTTCGACGGCACCGTCGTGGAGCGGCACGTGGAAGTGGGAGAGTGGGTCGCGGAAGGCGCTCCGGTCGTGACCCTCGTCTCGACCACGGAGTTCGAGCTGCGGCTCGACGTGCCGGAACGGTTGCTCACGGGCTCCGAGGCCTTTGGCGATGAGCTGACGTTCAAGCTCGGCGCCAGCGGCCGGGAGATTCGCGCCCGCGACGTAAGGAGCGTTCCCAGGGTCAACCCGAAGACCCGTACGTTCCGCGTGCTCGCGAGCGTGGCCGGGGAGGGGCTTGGGCTTGGCACTGGCATGAGCGTCGCGGCGTACCTTCCGGGTGGCCCGCCCGCCGCGGCCCTGGTCGTGCCAAAGGATGCCCTGGTGTACCGGCCGGGCGGGGTCACTGTGACGGTGGTGAAAGGCAAAGACGAGGGCGGCATGAACCTGACGGGCGCCGCCGTATCCCTGCCTGTTTCGATCGCCTACGAACTCGAACGGGAGGTCGTTCTCGAGCCCGGGCCCATCGCCGCGGGGGATGTCGTGATCGTCGAAGGCAACGAGCGGCTCTTCCCGGGCGCCACCGTAGCAGCTTCGATCATCGCCCCAAAGACCACTGATTCCGCGACTGGATCCCCCGCGCCCTCCGAGGACCAGCGATGAGTCTGATTCGTTCCAGCGTCGGTCAACCGATCACGGTGTCCGTGGGGATCTTGCTCGCGCTGATTGCGGGACTGATCGCCACCCTGCGTGTTCCGGTGCAAATGACGCCGGAGGTGGAGTCCGTCGTCATCGCGGTGACGACCACCTGGGAGGGGGCCTCGGCCCAGGAGATCGAGACCGACGTCATCGAAGCCCAGGAGGCCCGCCTCGGCAACGTCAAGGGGCTTGTGCGCATGACGAGCACGAGCCAGTCGGGCCAGGGGCAAATCAAGCTCGAGTACGCCACGGGCACGGACATCGCGGACGCCCGTACGGAAGTGGACCTCAAGCTCGCCGAGGTCCCAGGCTATCCCGAGAGCGTGAATCGCCCGGTGGTCGTGGACGCCGACCCAGATTCGGTGGACTACATCGCGTGGGTGGCGCTTGCGTCCGGGGACCCGGACTTCGATCCGACGTCCATGAAGGACTTTGTCTCGCGGCGCATCGTGCCGCGGCTCGAGCGCATCCCCGGGGTCGCGGAAGTGGGATTCCTCGGGGCGCGCGAGCGCGAGCTGCACATCATCGTGGACCCCGAGCGCCTCGCGAGCCGGGGCCTGACCTACAGCAACATGTTGCAGGTCCTGCGCGAAGAGAACGGCAACTGGTCGGCGGGCAAGCTCAATGAGGGCAAGAACGACGTGCGCGTGCGAGCGGTGGGCCGCTTCAAGAGCACGAAAGACGTCGAGCAGGTCGTCCTACGCAACACCGAGTCGGGGTCGGTGCTCTTGCGTGACGTGGCTGAGGTCAAGGTCGGTTTCAAGGAGCGTACGGACTGGGTCCGCGCCCGCGGCCACCTGATGCCGTACTTCAACTTCCAGCTCGAGAGCGGCGCCAACCTGCTCGAGACGATGGCGGGCATCGACGCGGAGATGGAGTCCCTCAATTCTGACGAAGGCCTGCTGGGCCTTGAGGCGAAGCGACTGGGCCTGAACGGCCGCCTCGAGATGGTCAAGTCCTATGACGCCACTCGCTACGTGCGCCAGGCCCTCGGTCTCGTGCGCAGCAACATCCTCGTGGGCGGCATCATCGCGACCCTTGTGCTGCTGCTTTTCCTGCGCTCGCTGCGCACGGTTGGGATCGTCGCCCTGGCGATTCCCATCTCGATCATCGTCGCGATCGTCGTGATGGTCGTCTTGGGTCGCACCGTAAACATCGTGTCCTTGGCGGGCATGGCGTTCGCAGTGGGCATGGTGGTGGACAACGCGATCGTCGTGATCGAGAACATCTTCCGGCATCTGGAGATGGGGAAGAGCGTGAAGGAGGCGTCCATCGACGGCGCCGAGGAAGTGGCCGGGGCCGTGTTGGCCTCGACGCTCACGACCGTGGTCGTGTTCATCCCCATCCTTCTGATCGAGGACTCGGCGGGGCAGCTCTTCCGTGACATCGCGCTCGCGATCGTGGCGTCGGTGGGGATCTCGCTGATCGTCTCCGTGGTCGTGATCCCGGCGGCTTCGGCGGCGCTCCTGAAGCCGGGGACCGCCAAGGATCGGGCGGAGGCGGCCAAAGGCGCTGAGGGTGGCATTGCTGGAACCATTGCCGGGATCGTGGGCTGGCTGGGTGCAAGCACGCGCCGGCGCATCGCCACGATCGTGGGCTTCGGCCTGGTCACGGTCCTTGGAATCGGCGTCCTTAGCCCTCCCCTTGACTACTTGCCCACCGGCAACCGGAACATCGCCTTCGGCATCCTGTTCCCGCCCCCCGCATACAACCTCAACCAGCTGTCCGAAATCGGCGACCGCATCGAGGAGCGCGTGCGACCGTTCTGGGAGGCGGCGGGTGATGAGTTTGCCGTGGAGGACGTCCTGCGGCGCCGCGGCGAGTTGCCGGAGCCCAGGGAGAGGCACTCGATCCCGATCGGAGGCGGCGAGGAAATCACGCCGCCGGCCATCGACAATTACTTCCTGGTCGGCATCGCCGGGCAGATGTTCCACGGGGCGATCGCGGAGGACGACACCAAGGCGGTCGACGCGAAGGACCTCTTGCAGTGGGCCGCCGGCCCGGACGTTGCACCGGATGTCTTTTCATTCGCGCTCCAGCTGCCGCTCTTCCAGACGGGCGGCGCGACTGGATCAGCCATCAGCGTCGACCTGACGGCCCGCGAGCTCGACACGATTGTGCCCGCGGCGGGGGCGCTCTTCGGGTCCCTCTTCGGTGCCTTCAGCGTCCAGCCGGACCCGGCCAACTTCAACCTGCCCTCGCCCGAGCTGCGCTTCACCCCGAGGGACGAGCGCCTGCGAGAGGCGGGCCTCAGCCGGCGCGACCTGGGCCTGGCGGTGCAGGCCAGCGGCGACGGGCTCATCGTGCCGCGGCAATACGAGTTGGGCGGCGAGCTGAAGGACCTGAAGATCATGGGTCCTAGCTCGCGCTCCGACGATCCCATACCGGCCCTACTCTCCGCGCCCATCGCCACGGCCGACGGTAGGGTGGTGGACCTCGGGAGCATCGCCCGCGTAGAGCGTGTCACGGCCCCTGATCAGATCCGCCGCGTGGATCGTCAGCGGGCCATCTCGCTCCAGGTGACGCCGCCCTCCGGCATGGCCCTGGAGACGGCCCTTGCGAAGGTGGACGCCACCATTGCCGACCTCCGAAAGAGCGGGGCCATTCCGCCCGAAGTCGAGACGCGCTACGCCGGATCCGCCGGCAAGCTCAACGACATCAAACGCGCCCTCGCCGGGGATGGTTCCATCGCGGGGGTTTTCACGAGCTCGCTCTTCCTGGCGCTCGCGATCGTGTACCTCCTGATGGTTGTGCTCTTCCAGAGCTTCCTCTATCCGATCGTGATCCTGGTCAGCGTGCCCCTCGCCACCCTGGGCGGCTTCGCGGGCCTCGCCGTCGTGCACGCGTGGAGCGTGGCGGATCGCTACACGCCCGTGCAGAACCTGGACGTGCTGACGATCCTCGGCTTCGTGATCCTGGCTGGCGTCGTGGTCAACAACGCAATCCTGATCGTGCACCAGGCCTTGCACTTCGTGCGCCGCGACGGCCTTGGCGTTGAAGAGGGCATTCAGAGTGCCGTTCGCACCCGCGTCCGGCCCATCGCCATGGGAACGCTGACATCGGTGGGGGGCATGCTTCCGCTCGTGCTCATGCCGGGGTCCGGTTCCGAGCTCTACCGGGGCCTTGGGGCCGTGGTGCTCGGTGGTCTCGTGGTGTCGACGATCTTCACACTGGTGCTCGTACCGCTGCTTCTGGGTACGGCCATGCGCTTGGCCAAAGAGAAGGCTGCGTAGGTTCATCGGGCAGCTTTCCTCGATCACCGTACGCTGGTCCCATGGCAAAAAGGTGGATTGGAAGCTTACTGGTGCTGTGCGTCCTCTTCGTTCTTTGGCAGGTCCTTGTTCGGTCCCAACTGCCGCCGCAGGACTCTGCGGGCCTACGGCCCGAGGCCGCGGCTCCGGGCCCCCCCGCCGAGTCACCGGCGCTCGAACATCCGGTGCTTCCCGCCACGGGACCTGACCGCGAGTCCATTCCATCCGCAGCCGACGCAGCCCCAGCGGGGGGAGCCGAGGAGGATCCGAAGCCCGTAGCGGCCGTTTCTGCCGGGCGCGATGACTTCAATGCACGCCTCATGCGATTGGGGGAGGGGGTCCCAGGGGCGAGCGTTCGCCTCACACGTTCCGGGGAGACGGTCGAGCAGTGGGTGACGGACAGCGAGGGACGATTCGCCATTCCCCGATCGTCCCGGCGCGGCATGAGGTGCTTGGAAATCGACTGGGGTGGGTTGACCCTTCGGGTCCCCCCAGCGCGCATGCGATTCCGTGAGGGCGAAGAGGCCATCTATCGCATCGGCACGGGCACGGTCACTGTCAGGGTTTGGGCCAAGGGTGGCGTTCCTCTTCCGGACGCGATCGTGGCGCTCCAGGTGCGCGCGATGTCCGATCGAGCGAACTACTCCCAGCGGAAGACCTCGGGGCAGGACGGCACCGCCGTCTTTCATGGGGTGCCGGCGGGCCCTCTGACGGTAGACGGGGCCTGCGGGGCGCCGAATCGCGCAAACGCCCAAGTCAAAGTGGAAGGCGATTCGGTGACCATCGATCTTGGCCCCGCGCCAGACGCTGCGACCCTCGCGGTCCAGGTGAAGCTGGCCGACGGCAGCGCATCGAGCACGCGGTATGGCATGCACGCCCAGGGCCTCGGGTCCCTCGCAGATAAGAGCTACTCGGTGGACTGCTCTTTCCTTCCGAGTGGCCTCTACGAAACGGACATTCCCCCCGGCCGCTACCGAATCACGTCGGATCCCAAGCTCCCCGGAACGCCGCGTGACGTCGAGGTGGTGGCCTGGATGGACCCGATCGAGCTCGTGGCGGAAGGCGCCATCGTGCGCGGTATGCTCCTTGGCCGCGAGCCGAGCTGGCCCGATGCTGATACGGGCCTCGGTAGCGAGTACGGCGACTCGCCCCGGGAGGCGTGGCTCTTGGAGGAGACCACCGGCAAGCGCCTCTATCTGGCCCGCATCCGCGACTCCGGCCGCTTCGAGATCACGGGCGTGGCGCCCGGCCGCTACGTCCTGACCGGCAACAAAAGCCGCATCGACCCCGAGCTCAGCCGCGTTCCAGTTCAGGTGAACAACTCCCTGGACGTCCTCGACGTGGAGCTTGAGGTGATCGAGTAGGAGAGCCGTGGGGTTGAATGCGTAAGCTACGCACCGGAAAGGTCCTTCGCTCTCGTCGTCTCAGAAGCCGTCCCCATGCTCACAAAGGTCCGTTACTCAACCCTGGATATGGTCCGTTGGACCATGGTCGAGATCCTCTTGCTCCTTGGCTACGCGGGGGTGATTACCGGGCTCTATGTGCTCGCAGGGTTGCATTTCCTGCGCTTGCCTTGGGCTCCGGTGGCGGTTATCGGCACCGCGGTGGCCTTCATCGTTGGCTTCCAAAGCAACGCCGCGTACGGGAGGATCTGGGAAGCCAGGAAGATCTGGGGTGGCATCGTCAACGCATCGCGGGCGTGGGCCATGCGGGTCAAAGACTGCGTGACGAGTGAATACGCAAACGAGGCCATTCCCGAGGACGAGCTGGAGCATCACCGCCAGGCCTTGGTGCACCGCCACCTGGCATGGCTCACGGCGCTGCGCCATGCCATGCGGCAGTCGCGCCCTTGGGAGAACTTCGATGAGGCCTCCTCCAATCGGCGATGGAGTCGAGATCTACACATTCCCGAGCGGGAAGAGAATCTAGACGAGCTTCTCGGATCGCTCCTCGGGGAGGCGGAGCTTGAGCGTGTCTGCGCCAGTACGAACCGTCCTGCGGCCCTTGTCTTCGAGCAGTCGCGGCATCTCCGTGAGCTGAAGGAACAAGGCCTCGTCTGGGAGTTCTCGTTCCTTGAGATGCAGGGGAGCCTGGAAACTCTGTTGGAACTCCAGGGTAAGTCCGAGCGGATCAAGAACTTCCCGTACCCACGCCAGTACGCCACCATCGGCTACTACTTCGTGCGTCTATTCATCTTCTTCATTCCCTTCGCCGCGCTGCCCGAGTTCGCTTCCATTGCGGCGAGCCTCGAGGTGGAGTGGCCGGGCCTTGGGAAGCACTTTGTTTGGACGGCGGTTCCGTTCTCGGCGTTGATGTCGTGGATCTTCCACGTCATGGAGCGCATTGGCAGAGCGGGGGAGAACCCATTCCAGGGCTCGGGGAACGATGTTCCCATTTCCACCATGGCACGTGGCATTGAAATCGACCTGCGCGAGATGATGGGGGACCCGAAGGACCAAATCCCCGGCCAGATTCCGAGCCCGCTCAATGTTCAGATGTAGTGGCCGTACCGGCCGGCAGATGTAGAGACCGAGTCGGCGGGGCTCGGCTACTGCTGGAAGATCTCCCAAACGAGGCCTGTTTCAACCTTGCGGACGACCTTGTCGCGGGTCTTCTCCAGGGCTTTGACCTTGGCCATCCACTTCGTCGCGGCGTTGGGGTCAACGGCGGAGTTGGGGGCCGACTTGGCGAGGTCGGCTAGGGCAGCCGTGAAGGCCTGGTAGGCCTCGGTGGCGCGCTCGTCGCTCACGCCCCGGGCGGGGATGGCGAGAGTCGTCTTGTCGCCGACAAGGAGATCAGGCTTGCCGTCTCCATTCCTGTCGCCGGCCCAAACTCGTGTATGGACACCGGGACCGAGCACCTTGGGAAGGCCCATGGGCGGCATCAGCGAGAACGCGGGCATCTCCACGAGCGTCACGGACTCGGCGAAGAGCGGCGCTTCGAGGGTGCCGGTGTTGGCGAATAGGTAGACGCCGCCGAGGCCCGAGCCGCTCAAGAGGTCCTGGTCGCCATCACCGTCCCAGTCGACGAACGCGGGGCTGCTGTTCATCATGACTTTGAGGGGTCCATCGGAACCCTTCAAGGCGGATGGCTGCTGCTCAAAGCTGCCTTTGCCGAGCCCCTTGAACAGATAGAAAGTGCCCTCCGTGTTGCCGGAGACGATGTCGAGATGGCCGTCGCCATCGATGTCGACGGTCGTGGGAACGGAGGCCGTATTGGCAAGCGGGTTGGCGGCGCCGGCTCCCATGGCCAGGGGCCTTCCTGCGTTTCCCTGGAGGATCTTGGGCTTGTCGAAGCCCTTGCCTTTCCCCATGAGTGCATACATGTGGCCCTGAATCGTCCCACCGGCGACGTCCATGTTGGAGCCGCAGAGAAGGTCGGGACGCCCGTCCCCATCGAGATCGGTCAAGTGCACGGACGCTCCGAAATCCGCCGGCACCTCGCAGACTCCGGGGATTCGAACGGGCTTCTTTTTGGCTTTGACCGGCCGCGCCTTGGCTAGCTCACCCTTGCCGTTCGAGGAATACACGAACACCGCCCCGTTCGCGTGTTGCCCGACCACAAGGTCGGGCTTGCCGTCGCCCGTCACGTCAAACCACCCGGGGGACGCCAGGCCAGGGGCTTCGACCTGGAGGACCTTCCCTTTGACTTGCACGGGCGTGGGAGCGCCGAGGTCGAGGCCCCAAGCGGATCCGGCGAAGATCGACAGCGCGACGGTGGCCGCCACCGGGCGGCCACCCATGGGGAAGGCCACCGAAGTCCTGGAAAGGCCGGGCGTCGAGGGGGGCAGCTTGGTCATGGGGGCGAGGTGCGTGGGGTTGAGAGCCCATGGCGGCGCCCATGCGGAGAGCCGTGTGGGCGCCCGTCAGGGCAGGAAGCTCGCATCAGTCCGTACGCGGCGCACCATGGTCGCATTGTGGCCAATGGTCCTGAATTTCGATGCCACCGAACGGTCTCCCTCGTCCGTCCCAACGGGGCGTGATTCTCCCTGGCGCTGTGGAGCCGCGAACGGCCAGCCTCCAAGGAGGCTGTGCAGGTCCTTCAGGTCAACGGCTTCGAAGGTCACATAGGGCCCGCTCGCGGGGCCGAGGGCTCGGGGGACGGCAACGGTCATCCGCCATGCGGCCACGCTTCCGGGAGGGGAGATGCAGCGCCCACGCGCATGGAAGGCTCCATGGGCGGAGACCGAGCGAGTGGAAAGGCTGAATGAGCGAGCGGGGGCCAAGCTGATGGTCAGCTTGGCCCCCGCTCGCGGTCAAACGCCGCGCAAAGAGCGGCGGTCACACTGGCTTTCGCTAGCGGCGGAGCCTCGCCGCGGGGACGAGCTTGACCTTCGGCTTCGCGGCCTCGGTTTGCACGTCCTCGGTGAGGACCTCGACGGCTTTGACGAGCTGCCCGTCCGAGCCGCCCGGGGAGTTCCACATCGGGTCGTTCCAGAACGCGAAGTCTGGCTCACAGCCGTTGAGCTCCATGTCCTCGCCCGTGCCGACCAGGTACCAGCCGCGGGTCGGCATGCGGATGAAGCCGCCGTCCATGAGGCTCTGGCCGCCGGTGGAGATCACGCCGCCCGCCGTGCGCATGCCCACGAGCCTGCCGCGGCCGATGTGCTTGATCGCGTGGCTGAGGATCTCCGCGTTGGAGAAGGAGTGCTCGTTGCACAGCAGCACGATCGGCTTGCTCCAGGAGGCGTAGATCTTGCGGTCCTGGGGGTAGCCCTCGCCGCTGCCACGGGACTGCGTGATGGCGTGCACCGGTTGGGTGAGGGCCGTCAAAACGTGGTCCGTCGTGCTGCCGCCGCCGTTGAAACGTACGTCGATCAGGAGGCCGTCCTTACCGGCGCCGGCGTGGTAGAGGTCCTCTTCCATCTGACGGAAGCTCGTGAAGTTCATGCCGCGGATGTGGAGGTAGCCGAGGCGACCCTCGGAGAGCTCCTCCACCTGCGCGCGGGTCTTTTCGACCCACTCATCGTAGAGCAGTCCCGCGACGCTGGTCGTCGGCCGGACCGTCACGTCGCGCTCTTCCCCGTTCGCGCCTTTGACGCGCAGGGTCACGTCGCGGGCGGCGTCCATGGTCAGGACCCGCTCGACGTCGACGTCCGGGCCGACGGCGGTGCCATCGATGGACAGGAGGGTCTCACCGGCGGCCACGTGGGAGCGCTCCTGGGCGCAGGGGCTGCCGGGGATGACGCTTTCTACCATGAGTCCCGGGCCGGGGCTCTTGGCATCGAATCGAAGGCCGAGGTGCATCGTCCGCGGCGACCACTGGTTGGCGGGGCTGAAGTCCGGGAGGGGATCTCGGCCGCCGCTATGGCCCATGTGGGAGGCATTGAGTTCGCCCAGCATCATGTTGCAGAGCTGGCTGAACTCCGGCGCCCCGAGGCATTCGGCCGCCACGTCACGGTACTTCGCACGCACCAGGGACCAGTCGCGGTTGTTGTAGTCCTCGTCGTAGAACCGGTCGCGCATGGCGCGCCAGGCCTGGTCGAAGGCGATACGGCGGATTTGGCGCCAGTCCTTGGCGGTTTGAACGCGGAAGCCGAAGGACTCGGTCTTGCCGCTGTCGGTCATCACGCTCGGCTTGCCGCCGGTGAGCCCAGCGAACTCCTTTGTGGCGGTGAGCCACTCCTGCTGACGCAGGGGCGAGCCAGCGATGCGCTTGGGCGTTCCCGGGCGGGGGAAGTCGACCTTCATGAACGCGTTGCTGCCGTCGATCTGCGCGGTGAATCCAAGGGTGCTGCCCTCTTTTCCAAACCAGATGAGGCTGCCTTCGAAGGAGTCTGAAATGCGGATCCGGCCCGTTCGATCGAAGATGCCTTCGAAGTCGATCTTGACCAGGTCGTCCTTCTTCTCGTCCTTCTTTTCTTTTGTGTCCTCTTCAGCCTTCGCGTCGTCGGACGCTTCACCCTTGTCCTTCTTCTTGTCGCCTTTGCCCTTCTTCTTGTCCTTGCTCTCCATGGCCTTGAGGGCCTTCTCAAGGGTCTCGTCGCGTTCGGTGGCTTCGTCGCTCTCTTTGGTGAGCTCGATCCAATAGATGTCCGCTTCGTCACCGTCACGTCGGCCCACCCAGGCGATGCGCTTGCCGTCGCCGGACCAGGCGGGGGAGCCGTCGCGGTCGGGGTGGCGCGAGAGGTTGAAGGGCTCGCGCGTGCCGTCCAGGGGGACGATGTAGACGTCACTGTTGTAGTTGTCGTCCTGGGTGGCGTAGGTCATCCAGCGTCCGTCGGGGGACCAGCTGAAGCTCGGACTCGACCACATGGAAGCCACCAGGCGCTGGTCGTTGCCGTCGTCGTCCATGACGAAGATGTCGGTGCCGCGCACGTAGCCGATATGGCCCTTCTTGGAGTCGCCTTCGCCGTGCACCTTAGGGCTGCGGGTCAAGCTGCTCTCGACGTCGGCATCGTCGGTGACCTGGCGCAGGTTGAATTCCTTCGCGAGCCACCAGATGCCGTCTTCCTGGGAGTGGGTGGCTTCCCAGATGTCCGCCTCGCCGCCCGCGTCGGTGACGTAGAAGAGGCGCGTGCCGTCGGCACTGAAAACGAGGCTCGACTCGAGGTGCTCGCCGCTCGTGACGCGAACCGGCTCCTTCAGAATGCGGTCCATGACCCAGATGTCGCCTTCGCAAGCGAAGGCGATTTGCTTGCCGTCGGGTGTAAAGGCCACCCGGTTCGCGTTCTGCCCGGTGACGCGCTCCACGGGGCCCGCGACGCCGTCGCCCTCCGCGAAGAGCTCGATCGGCGTCATCTCGCCGGACTTGGTGTCGACGGTGGCGAGGTCGAAGCGCCGGCGGAAGAGGATCGTGCGACCGTCCGCCGTGATCGAGGGGAAGACGGCTCCGTCGTCGCTGGAGTCCTCCTTGCCAACGTCGGTGACCTGGGAAACCTCGCCGGTGGCGACTTTCATCTTGTAGATGTTGAACGTGCCGTCCGGGTCGCTGATGTAGTACGCGGTTTCGCCGTCCGGGCCCCACATCGGGTCCATGGCGGCGACGTTTTGGAAGCGCTCACGGTCTTCACCGAGCCGGCGCAGGGCGGGCTCCTCGCCGGAAAGGTCGGCGTGCCAGAGCTGCATCGCCTGGGGGCCCTGGTAGCCCTTGCGGTTCCAGTTCGAGCGGCCGCGGCAGAAGAGAGCGTGCTGGCCGTCGGGGCTCAGGGCGCCCGCGCGGACGCCGGCGTCAAAGAGCATCTCCTTCGGGGACTCACCGTCGATGTCGATGAGCATCAACCGATCGCGCTCGGAGTAGTGCCAACCGCGGTCCGTGCCCTGGCGGACGAGCAGGTTCTCCCCATCCGAAGTCACGTGGCATAGCGTCTTGCTGTTGGAATCGAACGTGACCTGGCGCGGTGCGCCGCCCTCCATGGGGATGGAGAAGATCTGCGTGTTCCCGTCGCGGTTGCTGGAGAAGAACACCGTCTCTCCGTCGGGGTGGAATCGGGGCGCGGAATCGCGCGCGGGGTGGACGGTCAGGCGCGTGGCCTTGCCGCCTTCGACGGCGGCCGTCCAGAGGTCACCGCCCCAGGCGAAGGCGATGTGGTCGCCGTCCGGGGAGATGACCGGGTCCTGGGGCAGGCGGATGGGCGTGGTGCCGTCCTGGGCCGCGAGGGCCTCTTCGGGCATCAACGCGGCCACGAGAAGGACGAATGGCAGGGCGGCGGACGATGGGAGGTGGGGCATCATGGGTCGCATAGGGGGATCCAGGGGAGAGGGGCGCGACCATAGCCGCGGCCCCAGGACATGGATCGGCTGGATGGCCGAAGAGCCCAATCGCATCGGGACCGGAACGTGGCTATGACATTGCTCGAACAAAGTGCGGCGGGGTGTCTACGAGTGGGACTGGCGAGGAGTTGCACCAGGGAGTCGGACCCAGCGGGCGCCTGGGCTACCTTGGGTCCATGAAAGGTCCCCTTGTCGCCCTGCTCCTGGCTAGCCCGATGTTGTCCGCAGCCGCTCCGATACCCGCGGGCGAGCCCACCGCCCCGACGGTCGTCGCGGCCGTCGATGACGACCCGCCCACGGAGCGCGAGCTGCTGAAGCGGGCCATGGGCACCCTGAAAAGCCGCAAGTCCACGGATGCCGACAAGGACGCGGCGATCGACGAGCTCCTGGCGCTTGGCCTCGAAGGTCCGCGGTCCCTTGCGACCTTCGCGGGCAAGGGGAGCTCCACTCTCCATGGCAAGAATGGGAAGGCTGCCAAGAAGCTCTTCACCGCCTACGAGAAGCGCGCGAAAGCGGTGCTCAAGAAGCGCCTCGATAAGAAGGTGCTCGCGGAGATTGACGCCCACCGGGAAGTCATCAAGCGCAACGCGCGGAAGAAGGACCTCACGAAGGAGACGATCATGGCGGAGTCAGACCCTGCCCTTGCGGCCCTGAAGGAGCACCTCTCCGTGACGATGAATCCTGTCTCTTATACACATCTCCGAGCCCACGAGACTAGGCATGATCT
>CAJXRJ010000132.1 GCA_913058555.1 uncultured bacterium | reverse complement strand
GCGAGGAGTTCGCGGGCAATGGCGCCGCCGAGGAATCCGCCGCCTCCAGTGACGATGGCGCTCCTGACCGCGCCCGTGGACGGCATGGGGCGTACTAGGGACATGGGGTTCCTAGAGGACCTGCCTTTCCGCCCACGCCTTCAGTTCTTCGCGGTCGATCTTCGCGTTGTGGCGCGGGTCCACCGGGAACCCGGGGTGGAAGAGGAAGTGCTCGATGTCGGCCGAGCGCGGCACGCGTCGCCCGATGTCGCGGAGCTGCATGATGAACCCCTGGGTCATCGTCTCCCCCTTCGGGAATTCGCCCTCGATGGCCTCGACGACCAGCAGCGGATCCTCCTCGCCCGCGCGACCGATGCCCACCAGGGCCGAACGGGCCACGCGCGGGTGTTGGTTGAAGATGTTCTCGACGGGGACGGGCATGCGCACTCCGCGCTCGGTCTGCAAGCGGTGGGACTTACGACCGAGGAACCAAAGGCGTCCTTCGCCGTCGAAGCGTCCAATATCGCCCATGCGGTGCCAGACCGTTCCATCACCGGCGTCGATCTTCGCGAGCGCCGTAGCCTCCGGGTCCTCCGCGTACTCCGTCGTCACGACGGGGCCCCGCACACAAACCTCGCCCATCTCTCCGAGGCCGAGAATCATCTCGTCCGACCAACTTTGGATCGGCTCGTCACTGATCGCGATGAGGCGCACTTCCACACCCGCAGCCGGCACGCCGACGCAGGTACCCGCTCCATTCTTCATGGGATCGAGCAAGCCGGGTGTGACCTCGCGTCCCGCGATCGATGCGACGGGGAGCGCCTCGGTGGCGCCGTAGGGCGTGAATACATCCGCATTCATGCCGAGCACGGCGTGGGCCCGCTGGATGAGGTCGGGCGGCACGGGGGCACCGGCCATGAGCAGGCGCTCGAGGGTGGGGAGTTTGTGCCCGGCGTCGTGACAATGGGGGAGCACACGGCGCCAGATGGCAGGGGATCCGAAGCTCGTGGTGGCGCGATTTTCTTCGATGGCCCGCACGATCGCCTCTGGGTCGCATTGGGCGGGTTTCGTCGCGTCCATGTCGGGGAAGACGCTCGTCATGCCAAAGGCGATGTCGAACAGCGCAAAGAGGGGGAAGCACGCGACGTCGACTTCCCCGGGGCGGAATCGATAGAGCTCGCCAAGGGCACGGATCTGGGCGAAGAACATTCCGTGCGTGTACGTGACGCCTTTGGGCGGGCCGGTGCTGCCGCTCGTGAAGAGGATCGCGGCGACCTCTTTGGCGTCCGTGGGCGGAATGTCGAAGGTGTCGGGTTGGCCGCTTGTGATGGACTCAAGTCGAGTCCCGCCCCAGGGAGTCGCGCGGCTCAGGAAGCTGCCAAGGGCACCGCCGCCGACGCTGACGAAGATGGACACGCTTCGGAATGCGCCCCGGTAGAGCGTGCGCACCGCATGGGCAAGGGGGATGCCAATGAACACCTCGGGCGCCATGCGCTCCACGGCGGCGAGGAGCCTCTCGCGCCCCATTCCCGGGTCGGCGAGGACAGGCACCGCGCCGATCTTGAAGAGTCCGTAGGTCAGCGCGAGCAGCTCCTTGCCGGGCCGAACGAAAAGGCAAACGCGCATACCGCGCCGGACCCCCCGGGCGAGAAGCCCGTTGGCGATGCGGTTGGACTCGGCCTCGAGTTCTGCGTAGCTCGTATGGGCCCAGCCCCCGGGCGTCTTGGGTTGGAAGCAGACGACGGCGGACGCGTCCGGCCACTTCGTGGCGCCCACGCCCAGGAACGACGCGACGTTGACGCGATCGGGCGGCGCGCCCATCTCGTGGAAGGGATCCGTCTTGTCGTCGGCGATGGTCATGGGGCGTTGGGCAGGCCTCTTGGGGTGAGCTTCGTTGGGGGAGTCCCAGCCGGCTGTGCGTCAGCGACTGGACCTCAGGACCCATGGGGCAGGGGTCACAGATGCGCCGGCACGGCGCTTCGCACGCGCCGGATCGCGTGGATGACTTCCTCGGGAGCGTCCTCGTTGACGTAGTGGCCAGCACCCTCGAGCTCCGACACTCCAGCTTCGGGAAAGCGCTGCTGCCAGCCGGATTTGAAGGCGGGCGTGAAGCACCAGTCCTTCATTCCCCAAACGATCTCCATGGGCAGCCCCCGCAAGGAGTCGAGGCCCTCGCCGATGTCGCAGAGTGTTGGCCACGAGGGGTGCCCGGGCTTCATGGGGATGTCCTCCACGAAGCGCCAGATCTGCTCGCGTCGGCCCCAGCTGCCGTAGGGCGCAATGAGTCCCTGGCGCACTTTGGGGGCGAGGGGGATGACGGTGGTCATGCGCAGGGCCGCCCGCGCGAACGCGTTGCCGCCCTGGACAGCGAGGCGGCCCGCGCCAGGCACACGGCAAAGGGCGATTCGCTTCGGCATGTCGCCGGAGGGAAAAGCCGAGGTGTTCGTGACGACGAAGCTTTTGAAGCGCGACCTGCGCGCCAGCACGGCTCCGAACCCAATGGCACCGCCCCAGTCGTGACACACAAGGGTGATGTCCCTCAGATCGAGCTCGTCGATGAGCGCGACCAGATTCTCGATGTGTTCCGCCAAGCGAACCCCACCTGGCACCCGGTCGGATAGGCCCATGCCCAAATGGTCGAGGGCCACGATCCTCGCCTCCGGGCGGAACGCCTCGATCATTTGCCGCCAATAGAACGACCAGGTGGGATTTCCGTGCACGCAGAGGATCGTCCCGGCGGCGGGACCAGTCTTGGGATCTGTCCCGGGATCTGTCGCTGCCTGGGCCGGGCCCTCATCCACGTAATGGATCGCCCGCCCGCCGACATCGAGGAATCGGGGCTCGTACGGGAAGAGCTCGGAGAAAGGCGCCGCCGTGGCTCGGGCACGGGCGCGAAGGGAGTCGAGGTCCAAAGGCATGGGGATTTCGGGCGCGGCAGGATACCCGAGCTGACCCTCGGTTCGTCACGGGCAAACTCCAGCAAGCGTCGTCACGGCACCCCGGGGCGCGTACCTCCCGGAGCGGCGTCGCCGGGTATTTGGCGCGACCAGGCGCCCCTCAACCGGCGCACGGACAGCTCCCGAATCACCGCGAGGCCCCTTCCACATCCACCAATGCCCACGGCTTCCCAGGCGATTCCGATCGGCTTCTCTCGCCCTCAAGGACTCGGCTTTGAGCCTCCTTCTCCGACAACGTGACCCGAGGCGGCCGGCCCCAGGCGTCACTTGGCGGGGAGCAGGTGAAGGACGGTCAGGGGCGGCTCCCCGTGGGTGGCCGTGCCCTGGATCCCATCCGGCGGGAGCACTAGATGATGGGCCCGCGAGCCGCTTCGCCAGCCACGGAAAGTGACCGTGGTGGGGGGCAGGTCGCCGATTTCGAAGGTTCGGGGGCCCACCTGCGTCAGTTCCCGGCACCAGGGGCTGGCCATCAGCATGCTGGGCAAATCCAGGGCGTCGCGCTCCGGGTCGTTGCCCGTGATCTCCCAGTCCAGGGACTCTGCAAGGTCCCGAGCAGAGAGGCCGGCCGAGGGCGTCTGGCTCCCGGGCACCCTTCGATCCAGGTCGATGCGAAATCGAACCTTGGCCCTGGCCCGAAGGGGCTCTTCGATCACGACTCGGGTGGTGTTGTCGGGTTTCCCCGGCCGCACTGCCGCGAGCCCGAAGTTCCCGTCCGCGGTCCAGATTCGGACCCCAAAATTGGGTCCGGTTAGGGAATTCTGGATCCGCGGAATCGCCGCCGTGACCCAGCCCTCGGGGCTGACCCGGCCCCTCGCGGGACCGCCGGCACCCCCCGAATTGCTCGAGTAGACGTTGATCCTCCCGCGGAGATCGAACCGGAGGTCCTCGGGCTTCACTCCTTTGGGCAAGGGGCCTCGATAGGTGACGCGTGGTCCCGTCTCCACCAGGATCTCGAGCGTCCCCTGGGGCGTGTCGTTCGCGGAGTCAGCCCTGGGCTCGGGGTTTCGTGCCTTCACCGGTTTGCGGCTCCCGGACGTGCCGTCCGCGGTTCGCTGGGCCATGACGGTCGCGACGCGGTCATGGTCGAATTGTTCGGCGGTTCCTTGCCCGTACCCGATGGGACATACGAAAACATCCCAAGGGCCGATTTGGTCGAGGTCTAGCCAATGGCAGTCGCCCGTGGGCGAGGTCGGGCGGCACTGGGACGCCGGCAGTTCCAGGAAGTCCTTCGTGCCGGTGAGGGCGATCATCACGAGGTAGTGATCGAGGGGCTCGCGTGAACTTGCGTCGAGCACCCGAACGCCGAGACGGAAGGGGCCCTCTGGCCCGGTGAATACTTCCTTTTGGATCACCATTGGCTCCTCCGACCTTTGGGGCGCCGCGGCGCCACCGGGGACGGTCAGGAGCTCTCGGTTCTCGGACTCGGACCCAAGGCCCTCATCCTGCTCGCTTGGGCCGCCCGGGAGGAGGGGGGCGGTCCCCAAGTCACTCCCATCCTGGTGTGACGACCAGAGGCCCCACCCGATTACGAGGGAGCAGAGGACCAGGGCCGTGCTGAGGAGGTAGGTGCCGGGGCGACGCATTCGCGGATTGTAGTGCCTGAGGGATCGTCTCCCTTGCCATGCCGCCGCTCATGTAGGTTGAGGGAATGTCATTCCTTGCCCTGAGTTGCGTGGTCCTCCCCTTTGCCATTGGCGTCACCCAAGCCGAGGGTGCATCGGAAGACCCCGCGAGGGGACCCGCGGGGCCCCAGCGGCCGAACATCGTCGTGGTGATGGTCGATGATCTTGGGTGGAGGGATACGTCCCCGGCTGTTTGGACCGGCCCCGCGGGGGATTCTGCGGCGCACTTTCAGACGCCGTTTCTGGAGCGCCTCGCCCGGGAGGGCACCCGATTCTCCGAGGGCTACGCGTCCGCTCCGGTATGCACGCCGTCTCGCACGAGCTTCATGACCGGCATGTCCCCCGCGCGCTCGGGGATCACGTACTGGACGAAGGAAGTGGACCGCGACACCTCCGCTGGTCACCCGCTCCTCGCCGCCCCGAAGTGGCGCGTGAACGCGCTCCAGCCAGGGGACGTCACGCTGGCGGGGATCCTGTCCAGCGCTGGCTATCGAACCATCCATCTCGGCAAAGCGCACTTCGGAACCGGGGTGGGCGGCGACCCCACGAAGCTTGGTTTCGACGTCAACGTCGCGGGGTGGGCCGGCGGTGGCCCGGGGAGCTACTACGGCATCGATGACTTCAGCGCCGACGGGCGAGCGCGGCGCGCAGGGCGCAAGGGCGGCAACAGGTCATGGGACGTGCCGGACCTCTCTGCCTACCACGGCAAGGAGATCTTTTTGACGGACGCGCTCGCCATCGAAGCCGAGCGTGAACTCCGCGCGGCGGCCGCCGCGGAGCGGCCGTTCTTCCTGCACTTCGCGCCCTACGCGGTCCACGCACCCTTGATGGTCAATCCACGGGTCGCGGACCGATTCCCCGGCCTAGAAGGCCCGGAGTTGGCGTACGCAACGCTGGTTGCCAGTGCGGACGACGCCCTGGGCCGGCTGCTAGGGACGATCGACGAAGTGGGCTTGGCGGACAACACCATCGTTCTCTACATGGGAGACAACGGTGGCCTTTCCGCCCATGGCCGAGGCGGGCCAAAGCACACCCACAACTTACCGCTTCGCAGCGGCAAGGGCTCCGCGTACGAAGGTGGCATCCGGGTACCAATGATCGTCCGCTGGCCGGGCGTGTCGAAAGCGGGTGCCGTGGTGGCGGGGCCCGTGGTGACGCATGACTGGTTCACGACCCTTGCCGAAGCCGCCCAGGCTCCGGTCCCCGCGCCCCATGCCACGCGCGTCGAAGGACTGGACCTCCTCCCCGCGATCGCAGGCCGTGAGCCCGTGCCCGAGCGGCCGATCGTCTTCCACCAGCCACACTATTGGGGAGTTGCAGGTCCCGGCATCGAGCCATTCAGCGCCCTTCGATTCGGGGATCACAAGCTGATCTACTTCCACTCCGGCGCGAACGTGGATCCAGAGACGGGCAAGCGCAGTGGGGGACCGCGCTTCGAACTCTATCGGGTGCAGGACGATCTCGGTGAGACGCGCGACCTTGCCAGCTCCAAGCCGCTACGCCTGGCGGCGATGGCGGAGATGCTCTCGGTGGAGCTCGAGGCGGCGCGGGCCGGGATGTCGATCGTGAAGGCCACGGGCGAGCCCGTGGATCTACCCCGCGCCAGCCTGCGACCGCTGGCGGCGAAGAACCGGTAGCCCTGCCGAGCCCGTGCGCTGGACCAGGCGGGCCTAGGGACGCTGCGGCGGCATCATCCACACGATCCTCTCGGTCTCGGTGGCTCCCTTGCGGCAGTACGAAACGAGGTGTTCGTCGATGCGCGTGTGCTGGACGAGGCGCCGCTCGCCGCGGTACGTCAGCTCGGTCACGGCCGGCCCAAAGAGCCCCGTGAGTCGGCAGGCGGAGAGCCCCGCAATACCGACGCCCTCCGCCTTGAGGACGGCCTCTTTCGAAGTCCAAAGGCGCGCGAAACCGAGGGCGTCGATCTCCCCTTGGCCGGACGTGGACTCGCCGAGGAGCTTCCGTTCGGTCCCGTTCGCGACCCGCTCCACCAGCATCCTGCGGCGCAAGGCGATGCGCTCCAGGTCGACGCCGATGTCGTCCGTGGGATGCACGGTGCCCGCGACGAAGGTGGCGTCGTGGGAAATGGACCAGCGCCAGCCCGATGCCGTGGGCACGGGCTTGCCGCGGGGACTCGATTTCTCGAACGCCGTGTCGGGACAGCCGGCGCGGTGCGCGCCGAGCGCAAGGGCTTCCCTGGCGGATCGGCGCTGGGCGAGAACGCGCTCCGGTGCGGGGCGATCTTGGTCGGGCGTGCGGGCGATGGCCACGATGACGGGCGATCGGCTCACTTGCCTCCCTTGGCGGACTTCTTGGGCTGCGGCTGCTTCTTCGGCTGGTTCTTCTTTTGGGGTGCGGGTGCCGGCACGTCGATGGTCGGCAGCGGGAACATTTCGGACGGAACGTGGGCCAGGGTCATCATCATCCCGAGGCGTTCTACGACCTTCGGATGGGCCTCGGCCACGTTGTTCGTCTCCGCCGGGTCGGCGCTCAGGTCGTACAGCTCCCACTTCGGCTGACCTTTCTTGAGCCCGGTCCGGAGTAGCTTCCAGTTTCCATCTCGCACGGCCTGGGCGCCCGCCGGTCGGTGCTCCCAATACATCATCGGCCGCACTGGGCCCGGGGCCGCGGGCTTTCGAAGGGCCCCCGCGAAGCTGATGGAATCGGGTGCGGCCAGGCGCAGGTCCGGCATGGGGCTTCCGATGAGCTCCATCACGGTGGCCGTAAGGTCGACCGTGCAGATCGCGTGATCGGTGGTCTCCCCTGCGGGGAACTGTCCCGGCCATTGGGCCACGAGGGGGATTCGAATGCCGCCTTCGTAGAGCTTGCCCTTGGAGCCCCGGCGCCCGTCATGGCTGGCAAAGAAGTCGGTGTCGACGCCGCCGACGTAGGTCGCGCCGTTGTCACTTGTGAAGAGCACGATCGTGTTCTCCAGTGCGCCCTTCTCCTCGAGGGACTGGAGGATGCGCCCCACTTGATCGTCGAGGAAGCTGATCATGCCGGCGTAAGCCCTGCGCGGGCTGGGATGGGGCAGGTAGCTCTTGTTCCCGAGGTACGGCTCGCCGTCCCATTCGGACGGGTAGCGCTCGACGTACTCGCGGGGCACTTGCAGCGCGAGGTGGGGAATGATCGACGCGTAGTAGAGGAAGAAGGGCTCCTCGGACTCGGCCTTTTCATCGAGCCACTGGATCATGTCGTCCGCCATGAGCGCCGGGGCGTAGCGCTCCATGCCGTCGCCGTATGCCTCGTAGTACGCGTCGGCCGATTCGAGGGGCTCCTTCAGCTTCTGGTGGGCACGGAAGTACTTCGCGCCGTCGATGGGGGTCTTCTTCCCGTTGCGCCAAAGGTGCGTCGGATAGTAGTTGTGGGCCTTGCGTTGGCACAGGTAGCCGTAGAAGTGGTCGAAGCCCTGGTTCTCCGGTGCGCCTTCCGTTCCCGGGCCGCCGAGGCCCCACTTGCCGAAGCCGGCCGTGGCGTAGCCCGCAGCCTTGAGCCGCTCCGCGACCGTGACTTCCGCATCGGGCAGGGGGAGTTGGCCCTCCGGCTCGTTCTCGCCCCAGCCGCCGTTCTCCCAGTTGTCCCGCACGACGGCGTGCCCAGCGTGTTTGCCCGTGAGGGCGATACACCGGGAGGGCGCGCACACTGGGGATCCGCTGTAGGCGCTGGTGAACCGCACGCCAGCGGCCGCGATCGAATCGATATTCGGAGTGCGGATGTGCTCCTGGCCGTAGCAGCCGAGCTCCCCGGCTCCCAAGTCGTCCACGTAGATGACGACGACGTTAGGTCGCGCCCGTGCCGGCGTGGGGAGGGCGGCCTGGCCTCCCTGACCGCTTTCCTGGGGGCTGAGGCCCGCTGGGAGGGCCCATAAGGAGGTCACGATCAAGCACGGGGCGGCGAGTGCTGCTCCAACCAGGTGGGTGCGATTCATGGCCCCAGCATAAGGCCCACCAGGCGGGCCTGCATGCGGGCAGGGCCTGCCCGTTAGACTCCTGGTCCCGCGTTCGCAGCTTGTTCCCCACGGGGCAACAGGTCCCCAGCTGCATGAGCGGGCTCCGGCTCCACGGACATTCCGTGGGCCCATCCCCGATCCAGTCCACGCCCAACCCAAATCTGCGGCTCAGACAGCCGCCGACTCAAGATGCGCACCGCACTCCTCCTTGTCCTCGCCTCAGCGCCCTTCCTCTCCGCCGGATGCAGCGCTCCCTACTACGCCATGATGGAGAAGTTCGGCGTGGAGAAGCGCGACATCCTCGTGGACCGCGTCAAGGACGCCCGCACTGATCAGGTGGAGGCCCAGGAGCAATTCAAGACCACGCTCGAGGCCTTCCAGGAGCTCACCGGATTTGACGGTGGCAGCCTTGAGAAGGCGTACAAGAAATTCAACGGCGAGTACGAAGACTCGGTCGACTCGGCGGAGGATGTCTCCAACCGCATCGACAAGGTCCAGAAGGTCGCCGAGGACATGTTCGCCGAATGGGAGGAGGAGCTCAGCAACTACACCGACGACTCCACCGGCCGTGACCTGCGCCGCCGGAGCGAGACTCAGCTCAGCGAGACGCGGAACCGCTACAACGCAATGATGCGTTCGATGGAGTCCGCCGAAGCTTCGATGGAGCCCGTCCTCGCGGCCTTCAAGAACCAGGTCACCTATCTGAAGCACAGCCTCAACGCCCAGGCCCTCGCGTCGCTCGATGACGTGAAGGTGGAGATCGAGAACAACATCGGCGACCTGATCAGCAACATGGAACGCTCGATCGCCGAGGCCGAGTCCTTCATCAACGAGTACGAAAGCGGGGCCGACTCCTGACCCGCCCCATGGGCCCTGCTCCCAAGCCATTGGCCCCAGTAGGGGCCAATGGCGCCTCCTATTGAACCGGCACGGTCAATGGGGCATAGGCGTCCGCCAGCCAACGGCCGACATCCCGAGTGCCCTGGGCGTCAAAGTGGGCCCCGTTGGCGATCGTCGCCCGGGCTGTGTCCACGTACGTGCAGAGGGGGTCTGCCGCGGCGACTTCTCTCTGGGCATCGACGATGTCCGCCACGTACGGGTTCTTTCCCATGCCGAACCGGGTGTTGACGGCGAGTAGCACCACCAGGTCCGGGGCGGCAAGGTCGCGGCGCAGGGACGCGATGAGGCGACGAAGACGCGCGGCATAGCGCGGTGCGTCCTCCGCGTTCGCGTCGCTCTCGCCCTGGATCCAGGCAAGGGCCCTTGGGGCCATGGGCTTCTCCGTCAGGGCCCGCCGCGCCTCGTCCACGAAGACCCGGTAGCAGGCGCCAACCGGATCGACCGGATTCCAATCATCGAGGGACGTCCCGCTGAACGCGACCTTGATGGCGCCCAACGGACGGGTGGGGTCCTTGGTGGCCAGTGCCCTCATCATCGACACCTCGGGGCCGTAGCCACCCTCGGGGTGGGCGAAGTTGCCGTACTGGCGGGGCTCGCTGCCCTTGGCCTTCGGCTCCCCACGCCATTGGGGGCCGAGGTGTGTCCATCCGCCGCTTTGGGAATCGGCGTCGTCGGGGGGAGGGTCGCCGCAACGCCACCAGAGCGCAATGGAC
This sequence comes from uncultured bacterium, assembly GCA_913058555.1. Classification (GTDB taxonomy): domain Bacteria; phylum Planctomycetota; class UBA1135; order UBA1135; genus Saltatorellus. The sequence continues at coordinate 3,152 of CAJXRJ010000132.1, read as the reverse complement.
GCGTCGAGCCCAGATGGCGGAAGGTCCGAGGCCCCCGAGTCGAAGCCGACGGCGTTGGACTGACCGGCAAAGAAAAAGGCGTCGGGTGCGGGGCCCCCGTCGCGCCGCTCCAACGAGCCGCAGGCCACCGTCGCCAAGGCCGCGATCCCAAGGGCCCAATGGGCCCGGGTCTTGTGGGGGGGATGCATGGCCATGAAGGTACGGCGCAGGGTCCCTCTTCATCAACGAAAGGCGCCCGCGTGCTCACCTTTAGGGGAGCGCGCGGGCGTCGATGCGGCGTAGGCCGCTCGGGCGAGAGCGGTGACTACTCGGGCTGGCCGAGGCCGAGGGCCTGCTGCGCCTCCGCGAGATACATGCGGAGCTTGACGCTGGCATCCGCGATGCCGCGGCGCTTGTCGCGGCTGATCAGGGTGTAGGGGCTCGCGTGGGTCTGTCCCTGGGGGAATTCGGCGGCGATCAGCTCGAGGGCCTTGCGGTAGGAGCGGTCAAGGCGCTCGCCGAGCTGCACGTTCTCCGCGCGGACCTTGGTGGCGAAGTGGCGGTACTGGCTATGGACGCCGGTCCACCCGTGCTTGATGACGAGCAACGATTGGTCGGACCAGGTCTCTTCCTCGCCCGTGATGGTCTTGGTGGAGATCTCCGTGCAACGGTCGACCATCGCTTGGAAGCTCTGGCTCGCGTTGAATCGACCTCGATCCGCCAGGACAGCCTGAAGTTCCTCGACGTCGTCCAAGAGGAACTTGGCGTACTTGAGCGCGGGCTGGGTCTTCCCCCGGGCGAAAAGGAAGATCTCGATGCGGTGGAAGCCGCGGAACTCCGGGGAAAGTTCCCCGTCCACAAAGTCGTGGGCACGGGCGTCGATGGCCCGATGCAGTTCAGGGAAGGCGCGGGACACAACTTCGATCTCCTCGTAGGGCGCGCGAGCGGCGTAGTAGGCGCGCTGCGACTCGGCAAGGTTCCGGCTTTCGACGGCCTGGAGCAACGCCTCCGTGGCGTCGACGAGGTCAGCGGCCCGGGTTTGAAGGTAGGAGATGCCCATTCCCACTTCCCCGGCGAAGGGAGTCGCTACCACGGGGGCTGCGGGCGTGGCCGGTGCAGCTTCCTTCGTGGAGGAGGCGCAACTGGCGGCCAAGAGGAGGGCGACGGGGAGGAGGGTTGGACGGATCCAGAGGGAGGAACGCATGGGGTGTTTCGGCGATGGCTGCGCGGATGGACCCGATTCCAGTGCGGGACACGACCTTCGTATCGACTTGCCCTGTGCGCCCCCTTATGGCCAAACCCTCGATTCAGGACGCTCGGCCGCCCTGAAAATTATTCCGGGCCAGAGTCCCCTCGGGCCTGGCACGGCTTTGGGCAGACGCCGTCGATGGCCTTGCCGGGGCCAGCTTCCCGCCGTTTTGTCCCCGGAGAAGCCGCGAAACCCGAAGAAGCCAGAGCCGGGTCCCCCTGGAACGAACCAGAGCCTGCGAGGCGATCGCGTTGGCTCTCGTCTCACAGGCTCCAGGGATGCCGCTGGCGCGGGTCGTGGGGGGGGCGACGTCTTACGGCAGCAGATCGTCCGCGGGGTCGAGCGGCGTACGAAGGCGCTTCAGGAAGGTCAGGACCATGTCGCGCTGGCCTGCGGGGAGCGCAGCGAAGGCGTCTCGGGCGAGCTGGGCATCGCCGCCATGGGCGAGGATCGCGTCGGTGAGGGTCGTCGCGCGCCCGTCATGCATGTAAGGAGCGGTGTCCGCAACGCCCCAGAGGCGAGCGGTGATGAACTCTGAGTCGAGCGGGCTTCCAAAACTCTCCGCGAGGCCCGGGCCCATGTCGTGGCGCTTGAGGTCGCTGAAGAGGGGGACTTTGATGCCGCCGCCCGGAGCGGGGTCGAATCCGGCGCGGGAGGTTCGAAGGTCGACCTGCATGAACGAGTTCAGTGCCGGCGCCGTTTCCACTTCGGGGAAGCGGTAGGGCAGCGTGGGCGAGTTCGTTGCGATCCTGGGGATGTGGCACTCGGCGCACCCAATGGCCGCGAACGTGTTGAAGCCGCGTCGGGCGTTGAGATTCCAGTCGCGAATCTCCGGTCGCTCGAGGTTGGTGTTGAAGACATGCAGCGCGGAGATCTCCCCAATGCGAACTTCGTCAATGGTGCCGTCTTGGTCCCCGTCGACGCCGGCGCCGATGACTTCGACGGGCTGCATTCCGAAGTGGAAGCCCATGGCGTCGATGTCGAAGGCCCGGACCGTCGCGAATTCGCCCTTGCGACCGAATGGGCGCACGACGAGGTCGGGCTCGATGCCCTCCACGCCGGACGTGTCGTACGTTTGTGAGGCGCTGTCGAACCGAATCTGGCCGAAATGCACCCCGTGCGTATCGAGGTCGATGTCGATATCCGGCGTCAACGCCGCCAAGGTGCGTAGGGCCTGCAGGTCCTCCGTCATTTCAAGGCCGAGGAGCTCGACCCCCCCCGATCCGAAAAGGAACGGCGGGTTGATGAAGCGCCCATTGAAGCCTGCGAAGCCGTTGGCGGCTTCGTCGTCGACGTCGATGTCCCTGGGCTGGAAGAGAACGTTGTTGTTGCTCGAGCCCACGCCGCCCACGGCGAAGGTGAATGGCACGGTCGCATTGCTGCCGACGGAGTGGCACTCCATACAGGTTTGTGCATCGAGCCCGTTCACGCGCAAGAACGTCCCGTTGTTCTGGAGCGTCGGACGTCCCCCCGGAGAGATGGGATCCACGGGATCCATCGGGCCATCCCCATAGCCGTCGAGGCGATTGAAGGGCGTGGCGAACATCTTCAGTCCCGCTGCCCTGATGTCATCGAGGGTCATGGACCCGCCGGTGATGTCGCCTTGGGTGACCCGGTTGGTGCCGAGTGCGGGACCGTCGCCCTGGGGCGAGGCATGGGAGATAGCGGGGAGGGCTGCGAAGAGAGTGGCAGCGTAGGGAGCGATAGACGCCATGACGGAGACTTGTCTGTTGGAAGCGTGGAGGCCAGTCGGGGACGGGGGCCTGGCTCGTCAGGTGCCCCACGGCTAATGATAGATCGTCTGCGACGATCCGGCATTGAGTGGCTCTTCATGGGACGAGATAGAGCCATGAAGGGTTCCCCAAGGTGCCCTAGCAGGCCGTTGAACAATTCAACTATCCAGAAAACCGCCCCTCGAACGCCT
>CAJXRJ010000131.1 GCA_913058555.1 uncultured bacterium | reverse complement strand
GCGCGTGCAGCGCCTCGTGCGCTTTCCTCCGCCCGGCGCCGCGGCCGCGCATGCGGGCCGCGTTCCGGACGACGGTGGCCAGCCAGCCGCGCAGGTTCTCTGCGCGCGCGGGCGGGTTCTCAAGGGCGGCGACCCAGGTCTCCTGCACCACGTCCTCGGCCGCTCCCGCGTCCGCCACAAGGGTGCGCGCCAGGGCGCGCACCCAGGAGGCGTGGGCGAGGAGGTCGTCGAGGATGGGGGCTGGGGGGGTGGTCTCCATGTCGCAAGGGTCAATGCCGCCCGTGGCAGGAGCGTTGGGTGGCGCCGGAGGGATTCCCCGCCAGGCGAGCGCAAGGCGCCGCCGGGAAGTAGTTTACGGCGGCGTGGATGGTCCGCCCAAGGGACTTTTGTGCCCGGCGGCCGCGCCGTGGTTGAGCGCGGAAGCCGTGAATGACGTGTTCGCCCACCACTTCCCTTCCCGTTCCCGCTGGCCTCGGTCAATGGGCTCGCTCTTTCACTAGCCGCCCCGGCACAGTGGGTTGGGGCAGGTCCTCGCCGCGCAGGGCCCCGATGGACCACGCCGGCCAGAGGGCAACCCCCTGTCGACACTTACGGGGAGGCGTGCCCATTCATCGAAGCCAACTTGTTCCCGTTCCCTTTCCGGGGGCCCGGCCCCGATGCCCGATGGGCCGGCCCCAGGGAACCCATGGTTCATGTCAACGCTGCGGGGCGCGTCCGGAGACCGCAGCGAATCGATGGTGGATTCACGGTTCTCAGGGGCGACCCTTCGGCGGGGGCTAGACTCCCCGCGTGTCCAAAGTCCGGCTCGTCTCTGCGTTGCTCCTCGCCGTCCCGCTGATCGGCTCCACCGTCAACCACCTCACCAAGTGGGTCAAACCCCCTTTGGACGACGGTTCCGACGGTGCGCGCATGTGGGCCTTGATCCGTGACGGTGGGCTAATGGACTGGCTGGCCGCAGGGCACTTCGCGATCGGCTTGATGCTTCTCTTGCCTCAGACGAGGTTCGCCGCGGGCATGCTTCAGCTACCGATCACCATCGGAATCGTGGCCTTCAACGTCACCATGTTCCCCCACGGAGTCCCCCTTGCCCTGGGCATGCTCGCCGTGAACCTTGGGGTGGTCGCAGACCGTCGCAGGATCGGGCGGCTGCTGGCCTGAGGGCCAGGGACAGGCGCTCTTAGGCGAGGTTCAGTGCCGCGACGGCCGCGCTCATGCCGAGCATCAGAAGGGCCGGCACGGACTTCTTGGGGGGATCACCCACGCGGAGGTGCATCGCCAGGGCGCCCACCATCAGGGCCGCGATCACCGAGGCCGCAGGAACGACGAGGGTCGGGATCCAGATCCCCGCGATCAGAGCGATGCCGCCCGTGATCTTCAGGAAGCCAACCCCATAGAAAACGGCGCTGGGCAGGCCGTACGCCTGGAATTCCCCCCTGAGGCTGTCCGAGCCGCCCCCTCGGTAGCCGGTCTCCTGACCGGCACGGAGTAGCCACACGTTGAGGAGGCCTAAACCGACGATCGCCTGGAGAATGAAGGAGAGTGTTTCGAGCATGGGGGCTAAGAGGGGGGCGCGATGCGCGGAGCGGAGGGCCTGCGCCCCCGCGGTTCCACCGCTCTTCGCGCGACAAAGGCGCTCAGTTTCATCCCGTTCCCCAGTCGTCGCCGTTCCTCTCTTTCCTTTGCGTCGAGCTCATGCTCGGCCTCCCCGTCAATTCGTCCGTGCCAACCGCTTTCGAAGTCTCCCGCGCCCTCTCGATTGCCGCTTTCCTGGGGTACGGCGTGACCTGCCTCACGACCACGCACATGGTGGCGGAGTTCGAGCGCTTTGGGCTGGCCCGGTTTCGGCGAACTGTAGGTCTCCTGGAGGTGCTGGGCGCGCTCGGCCTCCTCGCGAGCTACTGGTACCGGCCGCTGCTGCTCCCGGCTGCCGGGGGGCTCACGCTGCTCATGCTGCTTGGGGTCGGGACGCGTCTTCGTCTCCGGGACTCCGCGGCTGAGACGGCGCCTGCCGCCCTCTTTTGCGTGATGAACGGATTCATCTTCTGGTACGCGCTCCAGGCCTAGAAGCCGTGCCCCGGTGCTCCCAGGGCGTGTGGAATCCCGTTCCCACCGGATGACGGCGCCCAACCGGCTTTCCACCCGTGGCCGTTCGTGCTCCCACTTCGCACTTGGACCCATGGTCCTCGCCAGGACGGGGGGTTACTGAAGGCGTGGACGGATATGTGAACCTGCTGGACCTCCGGCAACGACCCGATGAATTCTGACAACTCGACCACGGCGGCCCCCAGGGCCCAGCCTTCGCTTCCCGCTGTCGCGGAGTGGAAGGCGGCGATCGCCCCTTACACGAGCCCTTCGACCGGACGGGCGGTCCTGCAGCTGCTCGACACCCTCGGCCCGCTCGTCGCGCTCTGGTACCTGATGTCGGTGGTCGCGCCGATCTCGCTGTGGCTTGCGATCCCGCTGGCCGCGCTCGCCGGCGCACTGCTCGTCCGCATCTTCATCATCTTCCATGACTGCGGCCACGGGTCCTTCTTCCGATCCCAGCTCGCCAATGAAGTCATCGGCTTCGTGTGCGGAATGCTGACGTTCAGTCCGTTCTACGCCTGGCGCTGGGAGCATGCTCAGCACCACGCGACGGCGGGGCAGCTCGATCGACGGGGAACGGGTGATGTCTGGACGATGACGGTTCAGGAGTACCTTGAGTCGTCGCGCTGGAAACGCTTCGCCTATCGCCTTGCGAGGAACCCGTTGGTTCTTTTCTTGGTCGCCCCGTTCTACGTCTTCGTGATCCGTCAGCGGGTCGCGTCACCGAGGATGAACCCGCGGGAGCGACGATCCGTCTGGTGGATGAACCTGGCCATCGCGGGCATGGTCGTCGGCATGTCGCTCTGGCTCGGCTTCGTCCCGTACCTTGTGTTGCAGCTGGTGTCGATTGGGGTCGCGGGCGCCGGGGGCGTTTGGCTGTTTTACGTTCAGCACCAGTTCGAGGATGCCTACTGGGAACGGGGCGAGAACTGGGACTTCACCGCGGCCGCGCTTCAGGGGAGCTCTTTCTACGAGCTGCCCGCCGTCCTGCGCTGGCTCTCCGGGAACATCGGATACCACCACATCCATCACCTGAGCCCGCGCGTCCCCAACTACAACCTCCAGCGCTGCCATCGGTCTGCGCGCATGTTCAAGGACGTTGAGTCGATCGGTTTCTGGCGCAGCCTGCGATCCATGCGGCTGCACCTCTGGGACGAGGGCCACCGGCGGCTCGTTTCCTTCCGGCATACCCGCAAGTCAAGGCGTACCCAGGGCGGCGGCGGGGACGAGAACCCGCGCTGAACCGCGTGGGACCCAGGGGGACGATCAGTCGCCCGATCCGTCCCCGGAGCCGTCGGCCCGCAGCCTCTCCCTCCCTTCGGGCAGGGAAGGCGACGCCTCTTCAGCTACGGATCCAGTTCCGCAGTGTCTTGGCGCTTTGGACCAAGAGGTGCTTCGCGCCGTCGCGGCGAACCGACTTTCCAAAGGGGCCCGGACGGAGCCCGAGTCGCCGAAGGCGATGGTTGACCATCAAGACCGAGTGCTCACGATCCGTCTGCTTGGTTTGGAACGTGAGGCTGAAGGATATGGACACCTCGGGGCCGTTCTTGACCAGATGCGGAGCGTGGAAGGGGATATGCAGCCCATCACCAGGCTCGAGCAGATGGACACCCGGCTCCTGCCCTTCTTCAGGCGCCCGGAGGATGTTGCGGTGCCCGCCCGACGCGAAACGCTCGAGTTCGGGGTCCGTCACGATGGCGCGGTCCTCCCGCGCGAACACGGTGACGGACTTCGTCCCGCGGATCTGCAGCAAGACGCCTTGTTCGGGGTCCAAGTGCAAAGGAGTCACCGCCCCCGGAGAGGACACGAAGAGGAAGCCCCGGACTCGGAAGGGGACAAGCTCCGTCTGCTCGAGGCCGTGACCAAGGTCGGCAACGCAGTCCTTCAGGAGGGCCGCGTAGTCGGGGGACGCTTCAATCCGCTTCAACACGAGCCAGGACTGACAGTCGGCAATTCGTCGAACGGTCTCTTCGGGCGACAGGCCGTTGGATGGGGTTAACAGGGGGTCCTGGGACTCCCCAACCGATCCTGCATTCCATTCGACGAGCGCGCTCGGTAGTTCCTGGGCCAGCTGCGCCAGCCGGTCCAGCTCGAAGAGTGGGTGGTCGCAGAGCTGGTGTGCGAGGCGGAACGTACGGCGTCCGAGCTGCGTTCGAACCCGGTCCTGATCCGCGGTGAGGTAGTGTCCCGTCATGTCGATCTCCGTCGTTTGCTCTTCAGCCAACGCGCCATGGGAAGTGTCCCGAGTGCGATGCGACTCGCACGGGTTCCAGACCCCACCCAGAGGGTTTGGATCATCCGCTGGCCGTCCCAGATGCGCTCGATCATCGGGTGGCCTGGGATCGCGCAGGAGTCCACGTGTCGAAGGCCCGACGGTCCGTGGAGCCAGTCGATCCACTCCCACTGCAAGAGGGTGCCGACGGAGTACTCCGAATAGGCCTCGTCGTATGCGGTCTTGAAGTAGACCGCTTCCCCTGCGGCGTCGGCTGACTCGAACTTGCAGCCCATGGCGATGGGCTTGCCGTTCAGGCGCAGGGCACCTCCGACGAGCCGGCCCGACGCGGCAAGTCCGGCGAGGGTCTCTTCGAACCAGATCTTGCTGTTTGTGTCGCACGCGAGGGCGGATCCCCTGGCACCTTTCCATCCACGCCCCTCCAGCTCGAGGAACTCCTCAACCCAAGCACCGACCCCCGTGGGCGACAGCCTCTCCGCATCAAACCTGACCTCGCCGAGTGCGTCGAGCTGCCGCCGCGACCGCCGGAGATTGCGGCGCACCTTGCCAGAGATGGCCTGCTCGATGAACGCGTCCGCGGTCCCGCGCGCTTCAAAGGTCGCGCGTAGGTGTTGGTCCTGAACCCAATGGGGACGCTCCCCATGGCGCAACTCACCGAGCAAGCTCCGGAACACCGGGCCGGCCACGGAAAGCTTCGGCAGGACGAGGAGGCCCCTTCGGCGCTCTGCGAAGGCCCAGTCGAGGAATCGTCTCCACGCCGGGCCGACGGAATCAGCCCTGACGTGGGGGGTGCCCAAGAACGTGTATCGGTGGAGCCAAAGGGAGGTGCGATTGCCTGTGAGCTGAACAGGAAAGAGGCCGACGAGCACCGAGTCACCTTCCGGGTGCTGGCGAGGCCTGCCCGTAATGGCCACCGCCCCGATCCCGTTTCCGCCGAGCCTCTCCAAGGCCGGTAACAAGCACTCTGGCTCGAAGAATGGGTTGCTCTCCGCCGCGACCTCGATGAGCCGGCGCCACTGCGCCCCCATTTCCCGGAGCCGGCCCACGTCAACGATGAGCTCCGCCTCGAGGCTCTCCCCGGGGAGGTCGTTCGCCGCGTTTCCGCCTGCGGACCGTCCGCCTTTCGCGGGCGCCTTGGCCAGCGGTGCCCCGTCAGCTCCACGTGGGGCCGCCGGGGTCATCGGACTTGAGGGGTCGGTCGGTAGTCGAGCTGGTTTGGCCACGGCCCGAGGTTAACGTCCCGAGGCCAAAGGCACCGACAGGGCCGGCGCGAACGCCGCAACCTTGTCCAGGATCGAGAGCCCCAAACGGTCCTGGTATTGGTTCCCGGTTGCGCGCATATTCCTGGACCGTTCTGGTGCCGGTGCTTGGGCATCGATCCGATCGCGACGGGGCCCAACTCCCTCGTCCATGCCCGTTCCAGCACCTATTCACGTCGTCCTCCTCGGGGGATCGACGGGCCCTTTGGCCCTCGCGAGAGAGCTGAGTGCAAGCGGTGTCTGTGTGCACCTGTCGCTGCAGCGGAGCCGACCCGAGAATCGGACCCGCTTCGCCGACTCGATCCATCCGTACGAGTCGCGGGCCGACGCCCCCCGCGTGTGGGAGGACCTTCTCCTGGGATCAAAGCGTCCGTTCCTCGGAGCTGCGGTCTTCCCCTGCGATGACGACGCCGTCGAATTCTTGGCGGAACGCCACGGGGAGGTCGCTGCCCTGTACGCGCTCGACCACGTGCAGCCGATCCATCTCGACGCCTTTCTCTCCAAGTCCAAGACGGCGGCGATCTCAGAGAACACGGGCGTCCGCCTCCCGCTGACTTGGCCCATCGACGGTGCATCGACGGCCGAGCGAGCGTTCGCCAGTGGCGCGGCCGCCGTTCTTCTCAAGCCCGTGCATTCCCATCGATTCCAAGTGGCCTTCGGCGGTGGGGGAAGGAAACACTTCCTTGCGCACAACGTCGAGGAGTTCCGGGAAATGGCGGAGCGCCTCGCGAAGGAGGGTATCGACGCGATAGCGACCGAGTTGATCCCGGGCCCGGACTCCGCTTCCGTGACCTACTACACGCACCGTGCTGCGGATGGAACGGTTCATTTCGAGTTCACCAAGCAGGTGCTCCGACGGTTCCCGCGCAACGAGGGGCCCGGCTCGCTCCATGTGGTGCGTTGGGACGAAGAGATAGCCATTGAGGCCCGCAAGCTGCTCGACGCCACGGGGTTTACGGGCTACGCGAACATCGAGTTCAAGCGCGATGAGCGCGGCGGACTGCCCGTGATGATCGAGCTCAATCCGCGCTTCACGGCGTCCCAGGAGCTGCTGGTCCAGTGCGGCATCCCGGCGGGGAGAATCGTGCTCGATTCCGCGCTCGGGCGCCGCGTCGAACCCCTTGGGAGCCACGTTCAGGGCATCAAACTTTGGGACCCGGCGCGGGACCTGCGGGCGTTCGGCGAACTGCGGCGGCTGGAGGGGCTTGGCTTCATGTCGTGGCTGCGGTCCATCCGCGGGCCCAAAGCGTTCCTCCTCTTCCGTTGGAGCGATCCTCGTCCCACGCTCTCGCGCCTCGCCAGCATCGGGCGTAAGGTGATCGCGCGGCCGTTCCAGCGCGGCACTTAGGCCGTCTCGTTCGGGCCTTAGCCCTGCGCGGTCCTTGCGGGGCGTCGACGCCTTGCGAGGAGGACGCGGGCGCGGACCGCCCACTCGTCCGCATGGGGACCGATCGCGACCCGGGGAATCTCCAATGGGGAATCGACACCCAGTCGGTAGGTGCCCTCCACGGTCGTGACGGCGGCGGGAATGCCCAGCGCCCTGAGCGCATCGACGACGCCTGGGTTGAACTGACCCGATGGGTACGCGAACGCCGGCAGGGGCCGCCCCAGGCGCAGTTGCAGGTCATCGAAGCCCCCTTGGATTTCGCTCTGCGCCACTTCTCGATCGACTCGATCCAGCATGGGGTGCGTCCGGGTATGGCCGCCCACCTCGACCCCCCGCGACTCCAGGGCAGCGAGCTCCTCCCAGGAAAGCACGCGGGTGGTCACCCTCGGCTCCGCTCCGAGCTTCTGGATCCAGCGCTCGACGAGCTCCATGGCGGCACCGTGCTCGGTGCGCTTCACGTGCCCCCTCGCCAGTTTGTACGCCTTCCCCCGGGCCCCCGGGGTGCGAAGGGAGACCGCGAGGGCGCCGCCTTCGTAGTCGAGGTGGACCGTGGACCGCAGCGCGGTTTGCGCGAAGGCGGCGGACAGCCGTTCCCACCAGAACGATGCGGGGTTGGCCCCCACAAACGAAGTGGGGACGAACTGAGTGGCCCGTAGCCCGCGCTCTTCGAGGACCTGGATCGCCGACTCCGCGAAGTCCCCGTAGGCGTCGTCGAAGGTCAGCCAGACAGCGCCCGTCGGCAGGCAGGCTCCGCCCTGAATGGCGGCCACGACTTCGCTCCCAGAAACGGGCGTGCCGTCTTCGAGGACGGCGTCGAGCTGCGATGCGAAACGGCGAGCATCGAGCACCTGGTGGAACATGGCCACCAACAGCTCACCGTGGACGGGGGGGCGCCTCCGCAGGCCCTGGCGAATCAACGCGGAGGATGGCCACGAAGACAGCAGGCGTCGCCGAAGGCGTTTGGGCTCCGGTTGATGACTCATCCGGCGCCCCCGCCATTCTCTTTCGCCGCGATCATCAAGTCCTCTTCCCGTTTCTCCGCTCCCACCGTTCCTGCCGCGCTCGCGAGGCCCACCAGGAACCAGAAGTATCGGATGAAGGCCATGTGTAGGAACAGCCCGCAGAGGAGGTAGGCCGCCAGGGCGAGGAAGTAGGCACGTGCGAGTTCTTGGTCCCGGCGCGTTTCACCGGTCGACACGCGCCGGTAGAGCCGGACCATGACGACCACCAAGAGCCCCACAAAACTGAAGAGTCCGAGGGTGCCCCCCTCCGCGGCCACGTGGGGGAAGAGCGTATGGGCTTGCCTCCCGCTCTCCAACCTCCGCAGGCTCAAACGATTGCCGTATTCCTGGGAGTACGTGGTGAAGAGCCCGGGCCCGACCCCCAGTAGCGGGTGGTCGATGTACACGAGGACCGCCGCGATCACCTCCGTCGCCCGGCCGAGGATGGCGCCATCTGGCTCTGGCGCAGCGGGGTCCGCGCTCGCGAGGCTGAACACCGTCGGGATCGTCGCGAGGCGCGCGCGATACTGGGGCAGCAGGAGGAGCAAGATCGCTCCCGCTGCGAGCAGGCCCCGAAGCTGGCGTCCCGACAGCACGCCCATCATGGCCATGATCCCGAGCAACAGAGCGGTTCCGACGGCGTTGCCACGGGAGAACGTCAGCGCGGCTCCCGCGGCGCTGAGGGCCGTGGCCACGTAGGCCAGCCGAGCGAGGGACCGCCGTGTCTCCGAGCGGGCAAGCCCCACGCCCAGGGCGATGAGGACCGTCATCATCTGCCCAAAGCGGTTCTTCTCTCCGATCGGGCCCGCGAGGCGCGGCTGGCTGACTTTGCCGCTTTCACCCTCCGTGGTGAAGCCCGAGTCGATCATCGAGAAGCCACCAAAGTCACTGTCGAACCGACCGGTCAGCTGCTGGATGAGCGCGATCGATCCCATGAATGCGCCCGCGGCCATGAGAGCCCAGGTCACTCGCCGGAGGGACTCACGGCTCTGGACCGCAATCGTTGCGAGGAAGAACACCAGCACCCCTTCGAGGCAGAGTTCCTTGACGTTTTCGAACGCGAGCTGGGGATCCCGGGAGAAGGCCGTCGAGAGGAATCCGAAAGCGAGGTAAGCGAGGGCCCACGGGAGCGCTTTGGACCAATGGAAAGCGCGCCGCTCGATGAGCAAGCGACGGGCAACGGGGAGGAGCAGCAGCCCCAGATAGGCCGATGCAAGGGTCTTCGGGACCCCGTGGGATCGCATGGCGACGACGGGGACATTCGCCCAAAGAAGGAACGCGACCGTTGCAGCCGCATACTCGGGGCGCAGGAGCAAGATGACCCCGCCGAGGGCAATAGCGGCGGCTGCCACGCCGAAGAGCGGTGATGCCGCGACGGACAGGCCAACGGCCACCGCGCCAAACGCGATGATCCCCAGCACGATGGGGGGCACGGAGGGTCGCTGACGCATCGGTTCGATGGACGGTGTCGCTGTCACAGCAGGGGCCTCCGGATCCGCGCGGGTTCGGGGGCCGTCCCGGGCGAGCGTAGCCGGTGCTGTGTCCCTATCCACTGCAATCGCATGGGCGGAACCCGCGGGCCCAGGGGCCGCCTATGGTCCGTGAAGGGCGGCTCTCGGTCGACGCCCAAAGCGCCCCTCGCCCATTCGCCCGTATCGGCAAGGGCCTCCTTGCCGTGGGTGGTCATGGGCGCGCGGGTACGTTCTCTTCCGGTGGGATGGGCCCTGGCCGCGTGCTCAGGTGCAGTCCGAGAATGGCGCTCACGCCGAGCAGGAGGCCGGCCAACAGACCCAGGACGAGCTTCGGGGCCAACCCGATGCCGACGGGCTTGAGGGGCAGCGTTGGCTTGTCGATGACCTTGACGCTCGTGACGAGCTCGGCATCGAGGCGAGCTTCCGCCTCGGCATAACGCAGAGCCGAGGTGGCCGCCAGTTGGTGCTGCTCCGCCGCGGCGATCACCCGCGCGATCTCCCTCAGCCGGCGTTCGTAGCCCTGGAGCATCCCGAGCTGCTGTTCGATGCTGGCAAGGGTCACATCGTTCCCTTCCACCTGTCCGCGCAGCGCCGCGAGACGGGTCGCCTTCGACTCGTCCCGGGCCATCTCGAGGGCGGCGATCTGTGACTGCACCGTCTGGACCGCAACGCTCGTGGGGTAGTAGTTGTTGAGGAGTCGCACCTCCTCGCTGCGCAGGGCCAGGAGCTGCTCTTCCAGCTGTGGATCACCATTTGGGGTGTCGCCGGCCGTGTCCTCGGCGTCCTCTGGGCGCTCGAGCTGGGCCAACTGTGTGGCGAGTTCGCGTCGCACCCCTTGGACGGCCTCGCGGCGCCGGAGGAGCAGCGCACGTTCCTCGGTCGGGTCGAAGACACCGCTTTCTTCCCAGTAGCGCATGCGTTCGTCTTCTGCCTGGGCCAGATTCCGATTCGCGAGCGCGACCTCGTCCTTCGCTTGCTGGATTCGTGAGTCAGTGAACACCCCGAGATGGCGAGTCTGGAACGATGCCAACAGCCGCGCCAGCGCGTCCCGGGCGAGGACCGGGTCCTCGTGGGCGAGCGCGACTCGAATCACGCTGGATTCCGTGACGGCCGTGACGCTCAGGGACTCCAGGAAGACCTCAGCCGCCTTCTGGTTCAGCACCTCTTCCTCGTCGATCTCCTCCGCCAGTTCGGGGAACAGCCCCGCCACGGTGAATTCCCTCAGAACGTCCTCGGCGAGCTCATGACTCGAGAGGATCTCGATCTCCGAGTTGATCGCCTCATTCAGGCGGTACATCGAGGCCGCGCGGCCGGTGGTGCCCACGGGCGCCATGAACTCGCGACCGAGCTTTAGGAGGATCCTCGACTGGCTCACGAAGGAGGGGGTCGAGACCAAATGGGCCAAGCCGGCGGCGAGGGGCGTCAGCAGCGCGCAAGCGACCAGGATGGGCAGGTTCTCCAGCAGCAAGGAACCGCCGGGAACCTGGGCGATGAGGCCACGAACGAAGCCTTTCAATTGTTCACCCCAATGTCGGGCCGGAGGGCCACGTTGAAGGGGATGTTCTTGCGGATGTACTGGTCTACCCAGATGTTCAGGTTCGCCACGCGGGTCCTGGGGACGAAGATGACATCCGAGGGCTGGAGTCGGACGTTGAAGGCGTCGGGGCCGCCGTCGAGGACCTCCTGTCCGTTGATCTCAAACGCACGCCATTCCCCTTGGTCAAAGGGGCGCAGCAGCAGGATGGAATCCAAGTGTGCCGTTTCGAGGGGGCCGCCGGCGAGGAGCAGGGATTCGAGGATGGTGGTGGGCCGCGACAGGACGAAGACGCCTGGCTCTTGGACTTCGCCACCGACATGGATCGTTCGTCCTCCGAAGCCGATGACGTTAACGGTCGCGTCAGGCTTTCGTACCTCGACGGCGCAGTGGAGCTCGATGTCGTCTTCGAGCTCCCGGGGTGTCCGCCCCGCAGCCACGAGATGGCCGGCGAGCGGTAGATTCACCATTCCATCGGGGCCGACCGTCACCGTGGCGTCCAACTCGGGCGTCCGGCGGTGGAGAACCTCGAGGGTATCCCCGGGCCACATCACTTTGAAGACCCGCGATTCAGCGTTCGCTGACCTCAGGAGTGTCGGAGGGAGCGCGTCCGGGGAAACGGACGAGCAACCAGCCATCAGGGTCGCCAGGAGAAGCAGGGGGATGTGGATCAGTGGACGGGTCATGGGCTGTCGCGCGTACGAATTGCGGGGCGCACGAAAACGAAGGCTATCCCTTCCAGGCGAACAGAGTCGTACACGACATCACCGATTGCAGCAGGCTACCGACTTGAGTCACTCTCGTCCCCTGCTGGAGCAAGTCGGCGCAAGATAGAGACGCAAATCAGGACTATGAAACGGAAGACTCAACAGCGTGCCCATGCAGGAACCGAGGTCGTACATTCTGGCCAAGCCATGGACGTTCCACCCAAACCCCCACGACGAAAGAACGTCGATGCCGTCGATGGCATGAAGGGTCGCGTGGCACAACGAAGCTCAAGTGGGGTCGCCCAGGCCGGGTTCCTGGTCGCGGGCGCAGGGACGAGCGATGCGGGCGCGGCATTGTCTCTTGGTGATACGGCCCTATCTCCGAACGCGCGGCACCATTGGAGAGGACGGCTGTTCGATGTTGTCGTTGCCGGTGGGCTGCTCGCCGCGGCCCTCCCGCTCATAGGGGCTACGGCCGCGTTGGTCCTCATCGTGGACGGCCGACCCGTGTTCTACCGCGGTGAGCGGCTTGGCCTTCTCGCGAAAACCTTCACCATCACGAAGTTCCGCACGCTCCGCACGGGGGCACAACGGGAGGTCGGCGGCGAACTCCTGAATCACCGGCACGGTCTCAAGACCCGGTGCGGAGAGTTCCTTCGGGAGACGCGCATCGACGAACTACCCCAGCTGTTCCACGTGCTACGGGGAGAGATGGCCCTGTTTGGTCCGCGTCCTGAACGGCAAGAGGTCTTCGAGGCGAAGTGCCGCGAGATCCCGCGGTACGTGGATCGCTTCCAGGTCAAGCCCGGCCTCTTCGGCTACGCGCAGATTCTGACGCCCCACGCCACGCCCAAACGGATCCGCGCGGTCATCGACCGCCGCTTCACCGACGCCCCGCCCTCGACCGGCTTCGATCTCCTTCTTCTCGGCCTCACGATCAAGTCCTTGGTCGGCGAGGCGGCGGCGCGGGGCGTGAGGTTTGTGGGCCAAGTGTGGAAGCAAAGAGTCGTGAAGGCCTACCGCCAGAAGCGAAAGCTGCGACGGATCGAGCAGCACGGCACGAGTGTCGTGCCGAGCGACGCAAGCGGACGGCCTAACTCGTTCTCCGTGATCGATGCCAACGACGAGGCGCTCCTAGTTTACGGGGAGGACATCGAGTCGCTCCAGAAGATGGATGCTCTCACGCTTCGTATCCCGGGGCGGCGCCGCGGAAGGACTCGTATCGCGCGCATCCGGGTGGACCGGTGCGAGTCCCGACGGTTGAACGAGGGAGCGGGTGCCGTCATCCACTTCCAGCCGTCTAGCGAGAACAGTGCGTACATCATCGAGCAGTACCTGCTGCATCGAAGCATCGTGGAGCTTCCTGCCTTCATGCGTCGAGCCTGGAGTCGGAGGTCGGTGCGAACCACGGATCTGGCGCTTGCAAGTGAGTGAGGCCAGTCGCCCCAAATGACGGCCTTCATTCAGACCCTTGGTTGGTCGATTCTTGCCCTGGGCGCAGCGGGGCTGTTCACCGTCTTCCTCGGGTACCCCTGCCTGCTCAAGGCCCTCTCCCTTGGGGGCCGTAGGGGCTGTCTCTTATACACATCTCCGAGCCCACGAGACTAGGCATGATC
>CAJXRJ010000130.1 GCA_913058555.1 uncultured bacterium | reverse complement strand
CCCCAGCAAAGCCCGCCCCCCGGGGCCCGCAAGGCCAGAAGCCTGCGCCCGCGAAGCCCCAAAGGAAAAGCGGGGCCCCGGCCAAGGGCAAGGGCGACAAGTCCGGCGGCGCCGTCTGAGGTGATCGCCGAGCGATCGGTAGCGGCTCCCGCGGGATCAATGGGAGCAGAAAAGAGCACGGGCCGGCTCCTCAGTTTCCGAGGGGCCGGCCCGTGCTGCAGTGGGACCCAGTTTCACTGGGTCCCTGGTCGTTGGGTCGATGGCGATTTGGCTCGCCAGCTTCGATTAGAAGACCGAACTATCGAGGGGCGAGTTCTCTTTGACCTCGCTCGTTCCGGCTTGCCAGTGGTAGCCCTGTTCGAGGCCGCCACCCTTGCCTGGGATGATGACGCGGTTCGGGTTGTGCTCGTCAACCACGCAGCCAAGGCGTTCAAACTCCTTGGAGGTGTGGCGCAGCTCGCGCCGGTGGTTTGCGAGGCGTGCCGTCAAGTCACCGACGATCGCCCGGGGAGCGCCTTCGCGCTTGGCCTTGTTTAGTTCCCTCTCAAGACTGCGGATGGACTGCCTGCGATCCGCCACTTCGGCGAAAATGGACTCTAGAAGCGGCACAAGCTGCTCAGCGCGGTCTCGGTCGTACGAATAGTTCATTGGGGTCTCCTGTGGACAGACACCCTCATGAGCCGAGATTGGCACGTTTCCGAAGGTGAAAGCCTCCGAATTGATCGCGCCTGCGGCTCGCGTCTGTTCACGGGGGGTTTATCGGCGCCTAATGGCCTTCGTCTGCCTGAAGGTTGCAGAGAATCTCCTTCGGGCGCCTTGAAGGGAGACGGCGTCGACACAAGGTCGCCCCAGAGCTGCGCTACGGGGATTTACCGTCTTGAATCGGGCGCGAGTAGGTGCCGTTATGGGAGACGGCGCCGCCCCAGCGAAGGTCACTCGATCACGAGCGACGGCGTTTCGCTATCGGAGTGATACGCGTCCCAAATCGCGTCGGCGATCACTTCGGGTTCGAGGAGCGTCTGGCCTTCGAAGCGTTCTCGCCACGGCGCGAGGCCCGGCGTGTTGGTGGGGCCGGGTTCCACGGTGGTGACTCGGATCGAGTCTTCGCGTAGATCCTCTCGCAGCGCGCGGCCAAGTCCCGCCAGGCCCGCCTTGGTCGTGGCGAGCAGAGCGGATCCTTGGGCCGGGGAATCGGCGAGCCGGGCCCCGACGTTGAAGACGTGGGCGCGCGAGCTTTCGCGCAGCGCGGGCAGGGCTTCGGCGAGAACGTGATAGGGGCCGGTCAGGTTCACGGCGAGGAACCTCTCCCAGGTGGCCATGTCGACCTCGTCGAACGCTGCAAACTCTACGAGTCCCGCGTTGTTCACGAGGATGTCCATTTCGCCGCCAAAGAAGTCCACGGCGCGGAAAACCGCGGCCTCGAGGGACCCGTGATCGCGGAGGTTGGCCTGGCATGCTTCGCCTTTGCCCCCAGCGGTCTCGATTTCAGCCACGACCTCATCGAGGTCGGGCGACGTCCGGGCCGCGATGGCCACCATGGCGCCCTCACGGGCGAATCGTAGGGCGATCGCGCGCCCAATGCCTTTGGTTCCACCTGTGATGAAAACGCGGAGGGGATCGCTCATGGGCGAAGTGTACCGTCTCACAGGGCCGGAGCCCGCACGGCCCCGGCGGCGGGGTAGACTTTGAGCGCTATGTCCTCTGCTGCCGCCAAGATCAACGAGAACGTGATTCGCTGGAGCGAGATCCGTCTTCCACACCCCTCCAAGTCCGGCGAACTCGCCACTTGGGAAATGGACGGGCCCTTCGCGCTCCGTCGCTACTACCGCGTCGACGGAGAGGAAGCGGTCGTCAAGATCGAGCATTTCGACTGCCGGAACGACGACGGCACGCTTTCGGGCTGTCTCTTCTGCGGTGGCAAGTCCCTCGAGCGCCGCACGGACGTCAACTGGAAGCCGATCATCATCCTCGCCGTCCTCGGCCTGGCTCCGGCCTACTGGACCTACGGGCTGACCCTTCTCCTCGTGGCCTATCCCATCTGGTTCCTGCTGGCGAGCAGCCCCAAAACGGACAAGTGCACGTCGTGCAGCTCGGAGTTCGTGAACTTCTGCTTCGGGCCGCGGCCGTAGGGCTGGCCCCTCGGGCTCTCGGAAACAGACTAATCTGGCCGCGGCCGTTGACGCCTGGCTTCGAAAGCACCAGAATCCCGCGCCCAGGGGCGAGGTAGCTCAGTTGGTAGAGCACCTGATTGAAAATCAGGGGGTCACCAGTTCAAGTCTGGTTCTCGCCACCACCCCCTGGCCTTCTTGTCGGTGAATCCACCCGGGATTCCACCCGAGATTCCACCCGGGATCCCGACGCCGCGTTGGAGCGTTCATTGTGAGCGCGCCGCGGCGTCCCCAGTCGGCGTCCCCAGTCGGCGTCCCCAGTCGGCGGGGAGGGCCGATCGCGGGTACCGCTCACTCGCGCCCATGATCTGGGGCTCGGCTCCGGCTACACCGTCGACCGCCTGGACTTGATTATGGCCGCTGATTCGAAGCACGAGCCCGCTCCGAAGCGCATCGGGCGCCGCGATCCCGCCATCTTGGCCTTCGAATGGCAGGACGGGACCTCCGCCGACGTCCCCGTGGCCGCCATCCGCCGTGGATGCCCCTGTGCACACTGCGTGGATGAGCACACGGGCCGGGCTATCCTGGATCCGGCGACCGTTCCCGATTCCCTCGAGCAGCGCGAGGTCGCCCTCGTGGGCAACTACGCCATTGGAATCACGTTCAGCGACGGGCATCGCACCGGGATCTTCACGTGGACAGCCCTGCGGCGTATCGCCACGAAAGCCGGGAATCCGGCCTGATCCCGTGCTCGACCCGCTGGTGGTGAACGGCCGGGTCACGATCCCCGGGGATGAGCTCGAGGCCAAGACCTCCCGGGCTTCAGGTCCCGGTGGGCAGCATGTGAACAAGCTCGAGACCGCCGTCGAGCTGCGATTCACCGTGGGGGGGTCGCGCGTCCTGACTAATAATGACAAGGAGCGAGTGGAAGGGGCCCTGGGGGCGCGGCTGATCGGCACAGATCGAATCTTGGCCGTTCGATCCCAGGCCCATCGGTCCCAGCGGCGCAACCTTGAGGCGGCCCGGGAGCGACTTGCGGCCCTCATCCGTGACGCCATCGCGCCCCGAAAGAGCCGTCGGGCCACCAAACCCACCCGTGGATCCCAGCGTCGCCGCCTAGATTCCAAGAAGAAGCGCGGCGACATTAAGCGCCAGAGAAGGCGAAATCACGGGGACGACTGACCCGGGCGGAGTTTTTTCGAAGTATTGCGTTCGCCCCCTTTCGCGCAAGAGCAGCCCTTACGGCCCCGTAAGGGCTGTTTTTTTCCGAAATGACCTCAAGGTCAGCATATTTGCTTGGGTTTTTGGTGCGAGGGACGTGGGAGGCCACCGAAGTCCTAAGTGCTTCGGAAATGGTCCCTCGGGTTCACCACGAAGTCCATACAAGCGGGACGTTCACTGGCAAGAGTCAGCCATGTAACCTGTCCGCCTCAAATCCCTTATCTCCTTTTCGCTGCTTAGCAGTCCGCACCACCCAACGGTGGAATCCCCCATGAAGAAGCTCGTCTTCAGCGCCGCCGCGCTCACCCTGACAGGCACCGCCGTCGCTAACGACAGCGACTGGGCACAACTCGACCAGGACATCCAGGCCCTTTCCGCAAGCGTCCAAGGCGTTGAGGACGGCGGCATCAGCTTTGGTGGCCGTATCCGCGCCATCTACGCCAACGCCAGCGATATCCCGGTAACGGCCAACTCCGACCTCGGCGGGTTCTCCGTCCGGAACGCCCGTATCTACTCGGAAGGTGCCGTCACCGACGGAGTGTCCTACCGCGTTGAAGTCGACTTCGCCGGCGGCCAGGACACCACCTTCGCCGTCCCGGACGGCATGGGTGGATTTAGCTCGGTCACGACCCCCGGCGGCCAGATCGGCCTCCTGGATGCCTACCTCGACATCCAAGTCGGCGCTGAGGTGACCGCCCGCGTCGGTCAGTTCCGTGGGCACGTCCTCCGCGAGAGCTTGATCGAGTCCGGCAATCTCTTCTTCGTGGATCGCTCCATTCCCGCCGCTGTGTTCTCCGGTCGCCAGGCCGGTGTCGCAGTCCTCGGCGAGTTCGACCAGTTCCACTGGGGCGTGACCATCCAGAACGGTGGCGACGGCGTCGGTGACGACCTGTTCTTTGCGCTTCGCGGCGACATCAACCTGATGGAGAGCGGCACCGAGCTCATGGAAGGCGCCTACGGCGTCGGCGACCAGAGCGAGGCCACCGTCGGTGCGTCTTACTTTAGCGACGAGGCTGTCGACGACGCCGACGGCTTCGCAGTCGACGGTAGCTTTGCGACCCGCCAGTTCAGCGTCCGGGCTGCCATTGTGAGCTTCGGCGACGGATTCTCCGCAGCTGGCGCAGATCAAGAAGGTGGTGCGTTCAACCGCGCCCTCGCGGGTGTCGGCCTCGCTGACTCCACGCCCTTCTCCCTCATGGGTACGTTCATGCTCTCCGAGGGCACGGCGGACTACGGCGCCTGGGAAGTCGGTGCACGCTTCCAGGATCTTGACGACGCAGCGGACACCACGGTGATCGACGTCGGTGCCAACTACTACGTCAACGGCCACGACCTCAAGTACATCTTGAACTGGACCAGCGTCAGCTCCGACGTCACCGCTGCTGAGTTCGACCTCATCCAGCTCGGCGTCAACGCCCGCTTCTGATCCCAGGGGCCGGCACGACCGGCCAACCTGAGCAGCAACGGCATCGACGGGTGCCTTTGCCAGCTTCGCCTAGCCTGACGAGCGATTCGCTCTTCAGGCTGGGCGTTTTTCGTTTCCTCTCCGCGCCGCGCCGCGCCGCGCCGCGCCGGCGCACCGGTGGCGCCGTGGTCCGCGTCCGAATCGACTCGCGCCCCTACGCGTGTGCCTTTCGAGCCGCTTCGACGTCGGCCGCGATGGCTCGCTGAAGCTCGTCGAGGCTTGAGAAGGTCTTCTCGGCCCGAATGCGATGCACGAACTCGAGTTCGATGCGTTGGCCGTAAAGGTCGCCGTCGAAGTCGAGCAAGTGAACTTCTACGAGAGCAGCGGCCCCGGGGGCGGCCACCGTGGGGCGGCGCCCGATGTTGGCGGCGGCGGAGTATGAGCCGATTCGCTCACGTGGATCCGGCGCTCCTGACGCGCTCGGCGGAGGAACGATGTGGGCCTTGCACGCGTAGACGCCGTGGGGCGGCTGCAATTCGTGGAATAGGTCCAGGTTAGCGGTGGGAAAGCCCAGCCTGCGCCCGAGCGCTTCGCCATGGACGACTTCGCCGTAAATCGTGACGGCCCGGCCGAGCATGGCCTTGGCGCCGGCGAGGTCTCCGAGCTCCACCGCTTCGCGGATCGCAGTGCTCGAGACGGCGCGTTGGTCCACGAGGACCTTCTTGGCGATCTCTACGTCATGGCCCAGGGCTCGCAGGGACTCGGGGCCGCCGGCGCGGTCCTTGCCGAACTTGCTGTCGAAGCCCAGTACGAACGCCCTCGTGTCGAGGCCGGCTTGCAGGATCGATTCCGTGAACGCGTCCGCGGTCGTGTTGCGCAGCTGCTCGTCGAAGGTCATGACCACCACGTGCGAGATTCCGCTCCGTGCGAAGAGCGCGAGGCGGTGCTCCACCGTCGTGAGCGTTCTTGGTGCACGCCCCAAGAGGACTTCCTTCGGGTGCTGCGCGAAGGTGACGACCGTAGGTTCTGCCCCAAGGGACGCAGACCGCGCGATGTTGGCATCGAGGATCGACTGGTGCCCTAAATGAACGCCATCGAAAACGCCGACGCTTGTGACAGCGCCATGGGGGCTCGGGACCAAATTGCCGAGTCCATTCGCTAGCAGGACGCGGGAGACTCGAAGCTGGCGATGGGGCACAGAAAGATCAGTCTTCGAGCTGTTGGCGGTAGGCCGCTTTCAGGTCTTCGACCGCCGCGCGGTTCTTCATCTTGTCGCCGGCGCCCATGCGGTCCACGAGCAGCACACCCTGAAGGTGGTCGTACTCGTGTTGGATGATGCGCGAGAGGAAGCCTTCGTATTCCTTCTCGATCTCGTTCCCGTCCACGTCGAAGTGGTGCACGAGGCACCTGTCCGGACGCGTGATGTCCGCATGGACACCAGGAAGCGAGAGGCAGCCCTCCTCGTGGCGCGTCTTCTTGCCGGCGAACGATTTGATCGTCGGGTTGATGATCGCCATGTTGCGGTCGGGCTTGTCCTTGTCGCCTTCGTCGTTCAGGACGAAGATGCTCTTGGTCAGGCCGACCTGGGGGGCCGCGAGGCCGACGCCCTGACTCTCGAACATGCGCTCGAGCATGCCGTCGACGATGGCTTTCAGCTCGTCATCGAAAGCGGTGACGGGCACTGTCTCCTTGCGGAGCACGGGGTCGGGGAAGAGGACAACTTCAAAGCTCTTTGGTTCAGACATGGCACTTCGCGGAGTGTATCCAGCGCCCGGGCGCCGGATAGACCTTCTAAGATAACGGACCCGAGCCGCCGGGCCGGGGACCTCCCATGGACTATTCGAAGCACATTCAAAAGGCCGAAGAGGCCGCCCGCCGCCGCAACTACGACTTCGCGGTCCAGCTCTACACGCAGATCCTGGACATCGATGCGGATGTGGGGGAGGCGCGAGCGGGCCTGCGCCGGGCTCTCAAGGCGCGATCCGAGCTCAAGAAGGGCGGTAAGCTCTTCAAAAAGGTTCTCGGAGCGGGACCTTTGGCCGTGGCTAAGGGGCTCTCCAAGGCCGGCAAGCACGACGCTGCCGCGAAGACCACAGAGTCCTACCTGGCTTCTTCGCCCATGGACGTCGAGGCAAACATGCTCCTTGGCGTCTCGCTCGAGTCGGCGGGTCACTTCCGATCGGCGCTGGCCGTTTTCGAATTCATCGCGGAAATCGACCCGCGGAACGCCCAGGGCTTGAAGCGGGCGGGCGCCATGATGGCCCGCACGGGGGAGGCGGCGAAGGCTCTCGAATACTACGAGCGAGCGCTCGAGGCGGATCCCCGGGACCGTGACGCCCTCAAGGCACGCAAGGACCTGTCGGCGACCGCGGCCCTGGAATCCGCGCGCTATGACGCAGTGGCCCACAGCCGTGAGCAGCTCGTGGACGCTGGCGAGACGCAGAATCTCGAGCGGTCCCAGCGCCGCCATCGCACCCAGGATGAGCTGGAGGCAGACCGCGCCCGACTGGAGGATCGTTTCGCCGAGAGCCCGTCGGACGTCGACTTGATGCTCGACCTCGCCGAGGTCCATGAGAAGCTTCGGGACCCGGAGGCCGCCCTGGACGTGCTGACCCGGGCGCTCAGCTACCGCAAGGACGATCGTGTCCTTCAGGAACGGGTGGGGAAGGTTCGGACCAAGGCCCTCAAGCGCGCCCTGGCCAAGGCCGACAAGGCCGGCGACCAGGAGAAAGCCGATCGGGTCGAGGGTCAGCTCCAGGAGCACGAGGCCGAGGAGTTGCGCCGGCGGATTTCGATCCATCCCGGGGACGCGGCCCTACGGCTCGAACTTGGTCAGGCCCTGTTCCGGAAGGGGGATCACGACGGGGCTGCCGCCGAGCTGCAGAAGGCGGTTTCTGACCCCAGGAAGGCCCTGGAGGCCCGGGTTTGGCTCGCGAAGTGCTTCGAAGCCAAGGGATTTGGCGACTTGGCCCGCGGGGAGTACGAAAAGGCACTGGATGCTTGCCCCCAGAACGACCAGCGGGCTCGCGAGATTCTGTATAGTCTCGCCTCGCTTTCGGAAGCCGCCGGCGACCTCTCAGATGCCCGGGCACTCTATGCCCGCATCTACGAGGCCGACGTCGGCTTCCGAGACGTAGCCCAGAAAATGGAGCAGCTGCGCTAGCAGCCGTTCCCGTCAGACAACCCGCGCCGGGAAGCCCACAGGATGACCTCGGGCCACTCTCCGGCCGCCCGTGAACACGGGCGCGCTCAGGTCGGATGACCACTGGATTCGGAACTCGCAACGGTCCCGGATCCGCAACGAACAACAGACCCCAAAGACCTGGCGGACCACCTCCGCCACACCTATCGAGCCATGCCGAACACCAAGCAATCCAAGAAGCGCATGATCACGGACGACGAGCGTCGTCTGCGCAACAAGACGGCCCGCAGCGCCATGCGCACCGCCGTCAAGAACGTGATGGCCGCTGAAACGGCCGACGCGGCCGCCGAGATCCTTCCCCTCGCGGTGAAGCGCGTCGACAAGTGCGCCAAGAAGAACATCATCCACGAGAACGCCGCAGCTCGGAAGAAGTCCCAGCTCCAGCGTCACATCGCCGGCCTGAAGTAGTCACACCTCGGAGTGATCTTTCGGCGGGTGCGAGTCCGGTCGGGCGTTCAGCAGAGCTGGCGCGCCGACCCTGAGTTGCAGCCAAGAAGATCTCTTCACCCCTCACCGACGAGCGAGAATGGGTCGATTCGAAACGAATCCCGCCGCGGGTTCCAAGTGGCATCGCCCCGTGGCCGTGCCCTCCAGCAAAGAGGGCGTCTTTGGCTCTGTTCGCGAGCTATTGGACGATCTTCCCGACTGGAAAGTGGAGTCCGTCGATGAGGAGGCCTTGGTGGTCAACGTCACGAAGGCCAACGGCTTCCTTGGGGGAACCTCCAAGATCACAGTGCGCGTGAGCGGCCCGGACGGCATTCCCTCCTCGGAAACCAGCGTGGTCTCCGAGTCAGACGGGTTGCTGTCCCGGGACAAGAGCAACGTGACGACGTTTGTGCGCAAGCTCTTCATGCGCGTGACGTGATGCCGGGGGCGGGGTTGACCCCGCCATTGGGACCCCGCCATTGGGACTGCGGTCGGCGTGGCCCAGTCCCCCATGGGCGCCGCCACGGGGTGCGGCGTCATTGAATGACGTGGAGGGTGGCCCTCAGGACCTCCCCCGGCGGTGACTCGAGGACTTCCACGGTCTGAGGGAGACCGCCCTTGGGCGTCACGACGGGTCTCAACGGAGTATCCGCTGGCAGGTGTCCGATGGTCACGTGCCCGCGCTCATCGGTTGCGGCGGTGCGAGCGGCCAAGAAGCCAGCGAGGGAGAATTCGACCTCGACCACGGCCTTGACTAAAGCGTTGCCTGCGTCGTCGACGATATCGAGCTCCAAGGCCGTGTCCCCGGGCAGGGACGCCTCGATGTTCTCGGTGGGGGCCAAGGCAGCAAGGGAAATGGCCATGGGGCTGTATCCCGGGGCGTCCAGGAGGAGCCACTTGGCCGCCCGCGCCTTCCCGCTCAGGGTCGACTCGCCGTTTCCCCCCGTCCGAGATCCGAGGACGCCACTCGCGGAGTACTCCGCCCTGGGCCGGGCCCCCTCCGACACGATCCGAATGGACACTCCAGGGATGGGGCGCTGGGCGCTGTCCGTCACGTTCACGCGGAGGGGACTCGGGGCCCGCTGGAGCCGAATCTCGGTGGGCTCAGAGGGTGCGGATTCCAATACGCCGATCACGACCCTCTTCCGGGGCCCGCCGTCCTGCGTGCGAGCCAACACCTCGACACCGACCCCCAACGGTGCGGAGAGGGTGACTCGCCCGTCTCGATCGGCCGGGGAACCTCCTGGGCTCGAGAGTCTCCGCGCCGGCCGGTACGCAGGACCGGTGCCCTTCGGGCTTCGCCATAGCTCGGCCAGCGCGCCCGCGCACGGCTGTCCGGTGTCCGCGTCCTTGAGGATCAGCTGCAACGCGATGGTCGTATCCGCCGGGACAGTGGATGGACGGGACGGAGAGCCGTTGCTGGTGGGTCGTTCGGTCGGCTTCCGAGGGGACGTCCCCGGTGTTCGGCGGGGGGTCGGTAGCGCAACAAACCCTGGTTCGGAAGAGGACCCAGGCCCCGCCGGATCCTCGGCACGTCCGGTGCCATCGGGCCCTCCTTCACTACCTGTGAGCCAGCTTTTGCCCGCGACTCCGTAGAGAATCATCAGGATGCCCAACGTGAAGAAAAATGCCTGAGTTCGAGTCATGGTCGCTCTTTGCACCCGCAGGCTGAAGCTGGGGTATTCTTCGACGTTATGAACGCTCTGAAAAGCCTCCCGTGCCTCATCTTGACGCTCGGGCTGACCCACGGGTTGCTCGCTTCCTGCCAGGGGTCCGGCGGGACCCGTGATCTCGTGGTTCCTGAGGGCACCGCCGCAACCAACGCCCTATTGAAGCGTGCCGACGAGGAGTTCACCGCCAAGTCGTACCAAGATGCACTCGAGACCTATACGGAACTTCATTCCGCGGCTCGTTCCAAGGGGCTCAAGAAGGTAGCAGCCGAGGCCGCCGCTCAGATCGCGACCTGCTACGCGGTCATGGGCCAGTCGGGAGAAGGGGACCCCTGGCTTGAAAAGGCTGAGGCGGATGCCAGCGAGCAGGACGTAGGTGCCTACACCCGCATCCTCCTCGCCCAGGGGGTGCGCTCATGGCGGGCCTTCGAAGTGGACCGTGCCAGGGGCATGTTCATCTACCTCTACAACTACAGCCTGAACCAGAATCGGACGCCACGGGCCGTGCAGGCCGCCCAGATGGCTGCCCTCGCGAGCCGAGGCCAGGAGCAGCTGGACTGGATGATGCGCAGCATCGAAGGGGCCCGCACCACGGGTGATCCTGCCCTCGAAGCCCCGCTCTGGACGGAGTACGGGGTCATGTTCGACCAGCGCGAACGCTTCGACGAGGCCCTCGATGCCTTTGCGAATGCCCGTCGCCTCACGGCGCAAGCGAGCCTTCCGCGCCTCGTCCGGGAGCGGACCGACTGGCAATACGCCCACGGCCTGCGAATGGTGGGGCGCTTCGACGACGCCAGGAACCTCCTCGAGGAGACGAACGCGATCGTCCATAGCAACTACATCGAGCGACCGTCGCCGCAGTCGGCTGAGCTGCTCGGGCGTGTGCTCGCAGAGATCGGCGAGGTGGACGCCGCCGAGGGGCGATTCGACCGCGCGAAAGAGCGCATGCTCGCCGCCCGCGAGAAACTCCTTGAGGCCGGTTCCGTCCAAGGCGCGCAGATCTTCGCCAAGACCCTTGAGAAGCGCATCGAGAACCTCGGCGCGCCGGCACCCATCCGGAAGATCCCGCCCAAGCAGCGTCCGAAGAAGGCCGGCAACGGCCGCGGCTGATCGGACCTGCACACAAAAAGAGGAGCCCCAAGTCAGTGCGCAGTGGCGCTGACTTGGGGCTCCTCTCCTTGGACCAGATCTTGGGGGACGACCTACCGCTCGCGCTCGAACCAGCCCAGGATGTGCATCACTTTCGCCAGCAGGTGGCTCGGACGAGCGGCGATTCCGTGGCCCGCGTCCGGCACCCGCACGAAAGCGGTCTCGATGCCACGGATCTTGAGGGCTTGGTAGAACTGCTCGGACTCGGAGATGGGCGTGCGGAAGTCGTCTTCGCCCGTCAGGAGCATGGTGGGGGTGGCGACGTTGCCGACGATTGAGAGCGGCGAGCGCTTCCAGTAGCTCTCGAAGTTCTCCCAGGGCGCCGCCGGGAACCAATACTGCCAGTAGAAGTCGTAGGCGTCCGACGTGAGGGCGAAGGAGATCCAGTTGATCACGGGCTTCGCAACAACGGCGGCCGCGAAGCGGTTGGTCGAACCGACGATCCATGCGGTCAGAACACCGCCCCCGCTTCCACCCGTGACGTAGAGCTTCTCTTCATCGGCGACCTTCTCGGCGACGGCCGCCGAGACGATGGCCATCAGGTCGCCGTAGTCCTTGTTCGGGTAGTCGTGATGGATCGCGTTCGCGAAGGCTTCGCCGTAGCTCGTGCTGCCGCGGGGATTGCCGTAGAGCACGACGTAGCCGTGGGCGGCCATGAGCTGGAGCTCGAACGAGAACTGCGGTCCGTAGGACAGGAACGGGCCTCCGTGGATCTCGAGGATCGTCGGGTAGGTCTTCGCCGGGTCGTAGCCCGGGGGCGTGATCATCCAGGATTGGATCTGACGCTTGTCGTCCGATTCGGACTCGACCAGGCGCTCTTGCACCTTGCCCAGCTGGATCATGGACCTCAGGTCGGCGTTGACGTCCGTCACCTGGACGGCTTCCTCGTCGCCGACTTTGACGTGCAGTTCGCCGGGCCACAAGGGGTCGCCACCGACGAAGGCGAGAGTCCCTGCGGCGATGTCAAACTCCCCACCGGAGTAGGGCCTGCCCGAGCCGAAGCCGTGCAGCTGAACGTTGTTCAGGTCCTGGACGTTGCCTCCGGTCAGCTTCGCGACCTTGGTGACCCCCCTGTCCGTGTAGCTGAAGTAGAGGTCGTTGCCGTTGAGCTTGAGGTCCGAGGGGATCTTGTCGAAGTCCGTCGTCTGGACCACGGCCTCTTCTCCCTCCGTGGGAACGAGCTTGCGCGCCGAAATCTCGGGTTGCTGGTGCCCCTGGCGGCGGTCGTCGTACCCGGTCCAGTAGAGCCACTTTCCGTCGGAGTCATAAACGGCGCCGCCATCCGGTCCCTGGCGATCGGTGAGCTGGACAAGATCCTTCGTCTCGACGTTTAGGAGCCAGAGGTCCGAGTTGTTGGGCTGATCGTGGCGATCGTCCCCGCCCAGGTTGGCGCTGAAGAGGAGCTCCTTGTTGCTCGTCCAGGCCAGCTTGCCGCCGTGGTCGTCGGGGCCAGCGGTGAGCTGGCGCGGGGTCCCTCCGAAGGCGTCCACGACGAAGAGGTGGCGGTCCGTGTTCTCGAGGTAGCCCGCACCGTCGCCCCGGTACTTGAAGCGCTCGATCACCTTCATGGCCGGCGCCCAGTCGGCACCCTTGGGCGCGCTCGGCAGTTTCGCGAGGGGTTTGGCCTCCCGCTCGACGGCCATGGAGAAGGCCAGCCGCGTTCCATCCGGCGACCACGCGATGTTGGCGGGACCCTTGGGCAAACGAGTCACCTGACGGGTCGTGCCGTCATCCATCCATCGCACGTGTATCTCGGAGCCGTCTTTGCCGGCGCCGGTGACGTAGGCGATGTGCTCGCCGCTCGGGGACCATTCGGCGCCGCCCACGTTCTCGAGGATCGGTCGCGCGTCCTTGGTCCCTGTGTCGTAGAGCCAGAGTTCGCCCCGGCGCTTGTCGGACATGACGTCGTATCCAATGCGCGTGTAGAGAACCTTCGTGCCATCGGGGGACACGGTGGGATTCATCACACCCTCGAGCTGGAAGAGATCCATGGGCTCGAGGGGGCGGAGCGACGTCGTTTCATCCTGGGGAACGAGCGCTGCGCTGAGGAGAAGGGAGAGAATCATGGGGACCGAGATCTCGTGAAAACGAAAAAGGGCTGTCTCTTATACACATCTGACGCTGCCGACGATATGCAGTGTGTAGA
>CAJXRJ010000129.1 GCA_913058555.1 uncultured bacterium | reverse complement strand
GAGTAGCACCGTAGCGTCCGCTCGTCGCGCACACCGTTGCCGCCCTCAACGCCCCCGACGATGTCGTTCGTGAACATGCCGTCGATATCCCAGCCCACGGCTTTGGCTTCCTTCGCGAAGTGCTTCGCGCCGAAGAGCCCCTGCTCTTCTCCGGGAACCAGCAAGAAGACGAGGTTGGCCCGGAACGTCCCGGCCGAGAGCACCCGCGCCACCTCCAGGGTCACCACTGTGCCGCTGCCGTCGTCGTTCGCCCCCGGGGCAAACGACTCAGCATCAAGGGCGCTCGACGCGCGACTGTCGTAGTGGCCCGACACGACGTAAGTGCGGCCCAGGGGATCCACTTCGGTCCCGGGCAAGAACCCATAGAGATTCACGAGCTCCACGGTCTTGCCGAGCACCTTCGCCTCAAAGCGCTGCTCGTGGATCTGCAACCGCCCGTCCGACTCCCGGGAGATCTCCTCCAGTTGCGACTTGAGCCACCGGCGCGCTGCGCCAATGCCCCGTTCGTCCGACTCCGTCTCGGAGGTCGTGTGCCGTGTGTGGAACTGCACAAGACGCTCCACGTCGGCCATGGGCCGGGCCGGCTCAACGGCCTCCAGCAGGTCGGGAATCGGATCCCTTGCGGGCTCCACGGTCGGCGTCACTTGAAGGAGGACGGCGAGGCTCATCGAGAACAGCATCACGCCATGGTAGTCGCGGGACACAGGCCCGCGGCGCGACCAGAGCTCAATGAACGGGCGGCTTACGCACCGTCAGAGGCGGCCCGCCGCCTTCTCGTCCAGGTAGGCCGTTGCCAGCTCGGTCGGTAGCTCATCGGGGAGCACGTCGATGACCCGCACGCCCCGCTGCTTCAGCTCGGCCGCAAGGGCCGCCCGGCTCGCTTCGTAGTGCAGGGCTCCGGCCGCAGCGACGGCGCCGTTGAAGTCCGTGGCGGGCTCCTCCGCGAGGCGCGCTATGGCCGGCTCGCGCAGGGAGGCGACGACCACGAGGTGCCGTTTGCGCAAAGCTTCAATGGAACGAACGAGTTCCTTGGAATCCTCACCCCTCAGGGTCGTGAGGATCACGACGAGTGCCCGGCGCCGCTCCAGGATCATCGTGCGCCGCGCGGCTTCGAAGTAGTCGCTCGGCGCATCGGTGGTTTGCCAATCATGCACGCCGAACAGGATCTTCGGCATCCCACCCGGCCCCTTGACGGCCGGAATCCAACTCAGCTCTCCGGAGAAGCCCACCATGCCCACGCGGTCGCCCTGCTTGAGGGCCACAAAAGAGAGGAGCAATGCGGCGTTGAGGCCGTGGTCCAGGAGCGAAACCCCGTCATCCGTCACGGACATGCGCCGCCCCCGATCCACGAGCAAGACGACGCGCTGGTCACGTTCCTCCTCGTACTCGCGGCTGATGACTTCGCGCCTACGGGCCGTGGCCTTCCAATCGATCTGCTGGGGCAGGTCGCCGTCGCGGTACTCGCGCAGCTGATGGAAGCTGGTCCCCATGCCCCGCTTGGCCTTCCGGCGAACGCCCGACTGCTCGAGCCTATGGGCGATGGCCAAGAGGTGATAACGCACCACCGGACGGTGATTGGGGAGCACGCGCAGGGTGTGGTCCAGCTCGACCCTGCGGCGGTGGCGCCACAGGCCCAGCGGAGAGTGACTCAGCACCTCGAGCCTGCGGAACGGTAGACCGCCGCGGGCCTTGGCCGTCATGGTGTAGGCCACTCGCACCCCGGCGCCCGCTTCCGCGGTGACCGACCTTGGGAACGCTTCGGCCTCTGCCTTCTGCGGGACCCCTTCGAACACATCGAAGCGCCGCTTGCGACTCCCGTCGTTCTCAAATTCGAGCGCGCCTTCGAACGGCACGCCCACGGCGACGTTCTCGGGCACCTTACGCGTCACCCGGAGCGCCCCGCGCCATCCTGGCGTGAGGAGATCCACAAGGGCGAGCAGCGCGAGACCCGCAGCCACCGGCACGAAGACGCCCGAGGCCGGCGGAACGACGGCGACGAAGACGCCCAGGGCCAAAAGCCCCGCCGCCCCGTGCACCAGTCGATCCGAAGGCCAGAAGCTCACGCCCGAGGGGCCTCGACCTGCTCAAGAATCGCGCGGAGGACCGTGTCGACGCCCTGTCCCTCCAACGCAAGCTCCGGCGCCAGGGCCACGCGGTGGCGCATGCATGGGATCGCGACGTCTTTGACGTCGGCCGGGAAGACGTAGTCGCGCCCCGCCATCAGGGCCTGGGCGCGGGCGCTGCGGATCATCGCCAGGGCGCCCCGGGGACCCGCGCCGAGCATCAGGCCCTGGCTCATGCGCGTCGCGCGAACGAGCTGCACCGCGTAGCGGGCAATGCCTTCTTCAACCCGCACCTCGGTCACCTGGGCCTGGAGCGCGCGGATCTCCTCTGCGCTGGTGACCCGGTTGACCGCGGCGATGCTGAGGCCCGCGCCGGAGCTTCCACGGGTCACGTGTGTCACCACAGCAACCTCCTCGTCCTCGTTCGGGTAGTCGATCACGACCTTCATCAGGAAGCGATCGAGCTGCGCCTCGGGCAACGGATACGTGCCCTCTTGTTCCACCGGGTTCTGGGTCGCGAAGACCATGAAAGGGCGCTCCAACTCGGTGGTCTCGCCCTCGATCGTGATCTGTCTCTCTTGCATCACCTCGAGAAGTGCCGCCTGGGTCTTGGCGGGGGCGCGGTTGATCTCGTCCGCGAGCAGCAGCTGCGTGAACGCCGGCCCGCGGCGCACCCGGAACTCGCCGCTCTTCATGTCGTAGATCGCATGGCCCGTCACGTCGGTGGGCATCAGGTCCGGCGTGAACTGCACGCGGCCCCAGTCGCCCCCAAACGCCTGGGCGAGCGCCTTGACCAGGAGCGTCTTGCCGAGGCCAGGGACACCCTCGAGCAGGACGTGGCCCTCCGCAAGGAGCGCCACCAAGACCTGGTGTACGACCTCATCCTGCCCGAGGAACGCGCCGCCGATCTCCTGGCGCAGCCGTTCCGCGAGGGGAAGCGGACCCGTCCCCCCTGCCTGCGAAGGGGCGGGGGCTGAAATCGGGGACGCGGACGGGGCTCCGTGTGGAGGTGGACCCGAGTTCTCTGTGTCGTCGTTATTCATGGGCATTCTCTGGGTGGACGGGTTCAGGGCCGGGCGCGGAGCCGGCCCATGGCCGTCTCATTCATGGGGCTGTGCTTGGCAGGGCAGGATCGTGAATGAGGCCGACCAAGGTCCGCTGGGCGGCCACGAAGGCGTCGGGGCGCATGGGGCCGGTGCTGAAGAGGGCTCGCTCGATCTCACCCACGTCTTGGCCGGTTTGTTCGGCGAGGGCGCGGCACAGGTCTTCGGGGTCCAGGCGCTTCGTGCCGGGGAACCTGGATCGAACGTCTGCGAGGGCCATCTTCCGGGCGGCGGCGAGCAGCGTCGGTCCGCGGTCGCGCTGCCAAAGGAACCTGCCCACCGCGCCGACATGGGTGCGAAAGCCCGGCGTGCCGAGGGAGTCAAGGTCCCTGATCGGTCCGAAGCGCGGCCAGGAGCGCCAAAGCCAGATCACGAGGAGCCCAAGGCCTGCCCACAGGGCGAATGGCGCGCGTCCCGTGAGCAATCCCCAAAGTCCGGGCGTTTCGACGTAGGCAATCACGAGCTCCCCCGACGGGCGGCCGTCCGAGACGAGCTCGTAAAGAAGCTCCGCGTGCTGTTCGTCGCCGAGATTTTGGTTGTTGAAGAAGTGGCCGCTCGTGAGAACCGTGATCGCACCGTCCCCGCGATCCACCTCGAAGGCCGTCCCATCGTCTTTGCCATCGAATAGCAGGCCGTCTTTGATCCGCTGGTCGGCCTCAAATCCAAGCACGTCCCGCCAGTAGTCGTCGCCCTCAAGCCGTTCGAGCCCAAGGGCCTCGAGCAGCGCGCTGCGGCGACCGACCCACGCGGGCGCTTCTTCCTCGAGGAAGAAGAACTCGTCGTCCTCGTCGATCCCGATGCTGGCGAGGAAATCGTTCGGCAGGGCGAAGCCGTCAAGGCACACGATCGCGTGGCCACCGGCGTCCACCCATGCCAGGAAACCCTCGAGGAGCGGCCCCTCAATGGCGAGGGATCCCTCCGCCGTCAGGAGCGTCTCCCCCTCCAGCGGGAGAGTGCCGAGCCCGAACTGGATGCGCGAGCTGAACCCGAGCCGCTCCAGCGTCCGTTGGGCCGCGAGCAGCGGGTTGGTGCGCGCCTCTCCACGAAAGCCCGTGGGGACCGTCTCGACCTCCTTGCGGCACCCGGTGAGTGCCAGGGTCGCGGCGAGCAAGACTCCCACGCGCGCCCTCATCGCTTGCCCCCCCCCGCGCGGCTTCCTTGGGCACCGAAGTGCGTCGCCCAACCGTCGCAGAGGGCGACCGCGTCCTCAGCACCGGGGGGCGACGCCCCCCAAGCAGCCGTCAGCCAGCGATTCGTGAGCGATCCGAAGTAGTTCGAAAGGGGCCCCTGGCTCGCGGAAGGACCGTCGGCCTCCGCCACGCGGCGCATGCAGTCGTGCTCCGTGTCGCCGGGGAAGATCTCCAACGCTTCGCTCTCGACCAGGCGATGGAGGGCGCCACGGTAGAGGAGCGAGAGGCAAGGGACGATGGCCCCCTGGAGCGCGAGCTCCTTCGCCGCCTGGGCGATGTCTTCGGGCAAGGACTCCTCCCGAATGTCGAGCCCAAAGGCCTCGACGGGTTTGGGCGCCGCCTTCACTACGCCCACGACACGGCCGGTTTCCATGCGCCGCGCGATGTACACGGTCAAGGCGATCAGGATGGCCCCCACAGCGATCCATCCGAGGCTCTTCAGGACCTGGGCCAGGAAGTGCATGATCGCCGTGCCGTCCTCGGTCTCCCCGCCCGTGTCGAACGCAGGCACCCACGTGGTGGTTTCCTTCGAGGTGGCAAAGTCCGGGTGCGACAGGACATCCTGGGCGATCTCACCGGGATCCGTGAGCTGTTCGGACACGGGGCCGGCTGCTGGCGATTCTGTGCCCTGAACCCCGCTGGCATGGGCCGTGCCAAGCAGCGCCGCCGCTGAGATCAAGAGCGGCATACAAATCGCGATGCCGCGGCGGGCCGCGGCCACGAGCCGGGCACCCATGCGTTGGAATGCGAGCTCGACGTTCCAGCCCTCGAGCTCCGTGCGCCGGGACACGTACATGCCGAAGCCCGCGGCGGTGTAGGCCACCTCAGTAATCAGAAGCCCGGGCAGCCAGGCACCCGTCGAGAGCCACTGGTAGCGGGACGTCGACTCGGGCACCTCCCCGATGAGGAACCACCAGATGTCCGGCAACCAACTTTCCGGCAGCATCCAGATCGCCAGGATGAACCCGGCGCACGCCAGGGCCATTTCGATGTGGACGAACGTGATGGTCGAGATGGAGGCGTCCCTTGAGACGGCGCCGAACTTGATCGCCCCGTAGCGCTCTTTCAGGTCCTTGCCCGCGAGCCCCTCAAGGCAGGCTGTCGGCATCCAAAGCGATCGCCGGAGGTCGAATCGGCGCCATGTGAGTGCCGCGATCAAGTGACGGTCGATCATGCTTGGCACGGCGGCGACGGTCTGGAGGATCGATGGCGCCGCGCCGAACACGGCCCGCGAGAGCACGTGAATGGCCACCCGGTCCATCAGCGGCTTCGCCCACCAGATCGCCAGCATCCCGCCCCACGCAGATGCGGACCCCACGAACAACGCGAGGGCCCATACCGGCGCGATGACCAGGAACACCGACCCGAAGGTCGCGCGGGCGTGCCTGCGCAGGAGTTGGAGGCCAAGGTCTTGGGCCTCGTCCGGTTCCCGGGCCACAAGCTGAACGTCGAGCCGATCTACATTCATCGCTCGCCACCGGGCTCGAATCCGTCATGGGCACTTGCCCCGCCGCGGCCCGCAAGCAGCAGCCACGCGATGACGCCCGTCCACATGCACGCGCCGAAGGTGTACTTGATCGCCACAGGGAAGGCGTTCCCGGACCAGAACGCCTCAATGAGCGCCGCGAACGAGATCATTGCCCCCGCACCGAGGGCCATGCGCACGGCGACGCGGCCGTCCTCGCGCAGGGCGAGGGCCCGCGTGCGCCGGCCAGGCTTCAGGATGGCAAGGCCCAGCCTGAGGCCGGCGGCTCCGCTGAGCACGATGCCGATGAGCTCCGGCGCGCCGTGCCCGGACGTGAACGACATGAACGTGCGATCGACGCCGGCTATGAACACATATCCAAAGGCCGCCCCAAGGACAATGCCGTTCGAGAGCAGAAAGAAGATCGAGCCGATGCCGCAGAGGATCCCACCTGCGAACGTGCGGAAGGCAATGCCCACATTGTTCTGAATGTAGTGGCCAAACATGACCACGTCCGATTCCACGTCGCGCCCAAAGTCCGCGGACTCGGCGTCGGCGGAGAAGTTCTGCTCCAGCTGTACGCGCATCTCATCGGGGAGCGCCGCAAAGACCCACTCGGGGGCGATGAACCCAGCGAGAAAGAACGCGAAGAAAGGCCCAAAGAAGAGCATCACCGCGGCGAGCGACACGCCCGCGTTCCCCCGCACGAGCCGGGGAAAACCCACGGCTAGGAACACGAAGGCCTGGCGCATGAGGCTCTTCCGCGTGCCGTGCAAGACGTGGTACGCCCGCAAGCAAAGGCGGTTCAGGTGCTCCGCCAGGTCGACTCCGTAGCCGCGATGCCGAATGAGGGCAAGGTCCTCGGACGCCGCCCGGTAGAGCGCGGGCAAGGCCGCGACCGCGTCATCATCCAGCTCGGACTTGGACTTGGACTTGCCCGCGGCGTAGACATCGAGCAGCTCCTCGAGGTTCTCCCAATCGCCCACGCGCCGGGCTTCAAATTCAGAGCGCGTCATGCCCCACGCTCCTCAAGCCACTTCGCGTACTCCAAGAGTCGCTGCCTGCCAGCGGTACCGGTCAGGCCGGTGAGCGGCTCCGCGAGGTTCGCGATCTCGGCCGCGCGGTCCTCGCCCCAGATGGGCGCCCGCCGTGCGAACTCCAGCAGCGCCGCCTCTTCCTCCCCCGTCAAAGCCATCGGCACCGCCACCGGGTCCAAGGGGGCCTCCGGAGCATCTTCTGTATCGCGGCGCCGACGTGCGCGCCGCCGCGCCGTGCCGCCGGCCTTTCCTTGGGTCGTCCGGGGCTCCTCTTCCTCCTCTTTGTTGCCGTACACCACGAGGGTGCCCGCGGCGCGGTCCCCGAGACGCTGAAAGTCCGGGCTGAAGAAGAGGCTCATGAGGCCGAAGCCGTAGAACGGGGGCAGGAAGTCCACGAAGCGCACGATGTTCCGCACGAAGGATGCTTCGAGTCCGCAAGGGGAACCATCGCGCTGCACGACCATGAGCCCGCAGCGTTTCTTGCCGGGGGTGGCCCCCTTGAGGCCTTCGAAGAGGCTGAAGTAGAGCCACTCCGAAGCGAAGATCGTCAGGGCAAACATCGCCTGCCCGACGCCACCCGGCAACACGATCCCATAGACGATCAAAAGCAAGAAGTAGGCGAGGGCCCGGATGACCGTATCGATCGTCCAGGCGATGGCGCGGGGCACGGGCCCGGCCACGCGCACCGTCAGCATCCCGCCCTCTGGGGTGAGAATCGGCCGGCGTGTATCTGCTTTGTCCGCGTAGGTCGTCACAGGAGGGTATTGGGGCCGCGGGGCCATTTCAGTCGCGCTTCGCCGTGGCGGCGCGGGTCACCTCGCGGGACTCCCCGCCGAGACTCCCCGCCGAGACTCCCCGAAGATAGCGAAGACCACGCCTCTCCTAACGAGGCGCTTTGCGGACGACGGTGCCGGCCAGAAGGTCGTGAATGCAGCGCTTCTCCTTACCGAAGATGAAAAGGATATCGACCACCGCGAAGACGAACCCGATGAGCGGCAGGGATCCGAGGATGCCCGACACGAATCCGCGGATGAGAATGGTCTTGACCGGGCCGGCCCGCCGGTCGCTCGTGTACTCATCGATGCGGATGTTCATCGCCCTCTTCCCGACCGTCTGGCTCTTGGTCCAGAGCATGACGAACTGCAGCACGAGGTAGGCGACGCTCAATCCAGCCGCCGCAAAGACCATCGGCGGGACGCCGTTCGAAAAGTCGAATTCACCGTCCGCCGTGACCTCGAGACCACTCATCACGAGCATCGGTATCACCACGATGCTAATCGCGAGGGAATCGATGATGATCGCAAAGAGTCGCTCGATCCGCGAAGCGAGGGGCCGGTTACCGTCCCTCAGCCTGGGCTGGCGGACTCGAGTTTTGGGGGCAGCGTACGGGTTCTCGTAGCTGGGGTCATCGGGCGCCATAGCGAGGGGGAAAACAGTGGGAAGCAGCAGGCGGCCTTGCAATGGCCAGCAGTGAATGAAAGTCAGCCACACCGCCCAGTCGGGAAACGGGGGAGGGATGGCGCCCGCAGGATAGTCGAGGAAGCCGGCCTTGGGCGGGCGTGAAGCCGGCACTTTGGCAGGATCGGTGCTAGGTGTACTCAGCCCGACTGATCCCATTCACTTGACACGGTCGCGGGGCGGGTGGACGGACCTCGATAGAGTGAACCCCGCCCGCACCGAAGTGCGGACGGGGTTCGAGCAGAGAGAGCAGAGCAAGCTCCCAGGCCACCCGGCTCGCGGGTTGGCTCGTGTCGGTCGTCGATCAGGGGGTGAAGGTCACCGAGAGACCGCTCGACCAGTTGATGAAGCTGCCGCAGGGTCCAGGGATGTCGCGGTAGACGTTTTGGAAGTTCCAGGTGGACCCGGCGATGATGTGCCCTGGCACCGGGTTGTTGGCGACCGTGTAGGCGGCAAGTCCGGGCCCGAGGTTCTGGGTGCCCGATCCGGTCGAGGTCACGTTGAAGCGATAGGCCGATCCCGCCAGGCAGCGAAGTCCGTTGCCGAACGGCACCGGCGGCGACGTGGACGTCGCCATGAACATCAGGGAGAAGGTCGCAGGCGGCAGGTCCGTGGTCTGCAGGATCAGGTTGTCGGAGGTAACGCTGGTGCTTCCAAGCCCCGTGAGGAGCGCGCCGGCGCCGGTGACGTTGATGCAACCGGTGGTGGGCGACGCATTGCCGCAGGGAGCCACGATGTTCGGGCAGAGGCAAAAGGGCGTGCCGATGACGATGGTCTCGCAGCTATCGGGAACGCCGTTCTGGTTGGTGTCAGGGACCACGCCGGTGGCGATGGCCACGGCGTCTTCAATGCCGTCGCCGTCGCAGTCGTAGAGGTTGGTCCAGATGGTGTCGAGGGCCGTGATGTCATCACCCAGGTTCGCCATGCCAGCGCGGGCGGTGGCCAGGCCGAGGGCCTCTGCCGGGACGAAGATGCCGGGCAGAGCGCCCGATCCGGGGACGGGGGGCACGAGCAGGTCGCCCTCTTCGATGGGAAGGCCGAGGAGGCTGTCGGGCATGCCGATGATCGCCGAGCCCCGGCGAACCGAGAAGACCACCATGTCGGTGCCACCAGCGACGGACCAGTCGTAGAGGGACATCGACGGCTGGTAGATGGTGTCACCGTTCTCGAAGAGGATCAGGGCGTCGAGGTCGTCGCTGTCGGGGCCGCCGACGAGGTCGAGGCCGAGCATCCAAGCGGGGGCCCAGACGGTCGGAGCACCGCCGCCGCCGTTCCGGAGAATGTCGCCGCCCACAAAGCCGTTGAAGACGGCCGAGGCGGAGTTGGGCGCGGACTCCCTGGCGTCGAAGAACGACGAATCGAGCGAGAAGTAGTACGGCCCTGCGATCCCGATCGGGGCGAGGCTCTCGACCACGTCCATGGCGTCCTTGTTATCGCCGGTGTCCGGGAAGCCGCCGAAGGGCGTGTTGGGCTCCTTGATGCCGGTACCGGGGTAGGCGTAGCCGCTTGCGGACGGCAGCCCGTCGCCGTCGATGGCGCCGACGTTGCGAGCGGCGTAGGGCGAGAAGGGACCGGGGGGCAAGAAGTTGAGGTTCAAGAACGCGTCCGGCGCGGCCTCACGGGCCAAGGACTCCGTGTTCACGTTCGGAGCCGGGCCCCCCGGGATGCCCCGGGCGAACTCGTCCACCGAGAACATGATGTCCCCGGGGAAGATCTCAAAGTTCGGGCGGAACGGCTTGTCGCCGCCGCGGGAGAACGCGTCGACCTCGACAACACAGGGCGTGCCACCGGGGTGGCCGACGCAGAAGCCCGGCAGGCCCAGGCCCGGCACGGTGTGCGTGTAGCTGATGTTGGGCAGGCTCGTGGGTGCCAGCTCGGGCATCGAGGTGCCGTTGAAGGGGCGCAGGATATCGCCCTCCGTGATCGCCGTTCCGAACGGGTCGAGGGCGCCGACGGTGGGGCCATGCCAGTTGACGGAGAAGAAGTAGCGGCTTTGGGCGACGCTGGTCCCTGCGAGGAGCAGGGCGCTTCCGGAGAGGATAAGTGCGCGGGTAAACATGGCAGTTTGGGGGTCGGAGGGTCTGGGAACGAGGGGTCCATCGAGCGGCCTTGTGTCGCCTGAGCCCAGACCGCAGTCGGGGGCTCAGGCCGGGGCCATCCGGACGGGCCAGTCGCCTCGTCCACTCCCAAATGACGGAGCCGCGCCCCTCCGGACAAAAAACACCGGCGCCAGCCGACTTTTCTTCCAGACCCGTCCTGGCGCCCCCCCCGTGGCCGATCCCCGGCGGGATTGGCCTACGACAGCCCAGCGCAGATCTCGCCCCGTCCTTACGCTTCGGGCGTCGCCTCGCGACCCGATCACCATGCTCGCTTCCCTCCTCCTCGCCGCTTCGTTCTCGTTCCCCGTGGCCGCTGCCCAAGCCCCCGGTGCTGGGGAAACGCGGCCCTCCTCCGAGAACGCCCTCCTCCACGCCCTCCTCCAGGCCGTCAGGCGCGCGGACCTGGAGCGCGTGCGCCGGATCTTGAGGGACGGCGTGGACCCAAAGCCCGCTGACGCCCAGGGCAGGTCCAAGGTCGAGTCGACCTCGCCCCTGTGCCTCGCCGTGAACTACAACGAGCTCGCAATCGCGCGGCTCCTCCTGGAGAACGGTCTCTCCGTGGACGCCAAGGACGCTGCCGGTGCGGCGCCCATTCACTTTGTCCGGTCCCCGGAGATGGCAACGCTTCTGGTGGATGCAGGTGCCGATCTCACTGCGCTCGACGCCGACGGCTACGGCGCGCTCGCGCGCCTCAGGCCGTTCCCTATCGGGGGCCTGCGGTGGACCAGCCCAGCGATGGCACGCTTCGCCAGCATCACATTGATCGAAGCCGGCGCAGCGCCCACTCTTACCGATGCCATCTGGCTGGGCCTGCCGGAGCAGGTCGAGGCACTCCTCCTTGACGCCCCTACGCCAACGACAGAGGACCTCTACCACGCGATCCTCTCCGATGCGGACACGGGCAGCCTGCTACGCATCCTGCGTGCCTTGCTGGCAAACGGCGCCCCGATGGACGGACCGCCGCCCGACACCCAGGTCATGAACTGGTCCTACGCGAGGCCCCTCGCCATGCACGCGGTCCACAACGGCAAGCTGGACGCGGCGTGCTTTCTCGTGGAGTCCGGTGCGACACTCCCGAACCAGACCGCATTGGGCTGGACGCCCATCAAGGGCCGCACCATCTACGAATCGGAGCAAGGGGACCTCCTCGACCGGGCGATCGAAGAGGGGCACTTGGGGCTTGTCATGCTCCTCCTGAGCCGGGGCTTCCCACCCTCGCACTGCGGCCCCACAACGTTCTTGGGTCAGCAACACAGGGCCGCGCGCGTCAACCGAGCGGCCTGGCGGGGACACAGGGAGATAGCCCTGGAACTGATTCGCGCAGGCGCCGAGACCCGCGCCATCTATGGGGATTGCAGCCCGGCCCTGGCGGCCGCCGCCGGGGGACGGCCCCTTCTCCACGACGAACTGATCGCGGCCGGCGTCTCGCCTTCGATCCACGCCGCCGCCCTCCTCGGGAGGGACGCCGAGCTCGACGCCCTGCTCAATCCCCAGACCCTCAATCGCTGCGACGGACGCATGGGCTGCTCTCCCATCGCCTGGGCGATCCTCGGCAGGCGCCCCGATGCCGTGCGGCTGCTCATCGAAGCGGGCGCCGACCTCAAGCTCGGGGTCGCTCACCGAGCGCCCTTCCTCGTGCCATCCCGCGGGCTACAGGGATCTCTGATGCCCCGCCTTATCGACGACGAGGACCAACAGACGATCTCCCTGACAGCGCTCGCGGTCATGGGAGGCAGCTGGGAGATCGCCAAGGCGCTACTCGACGCCGGCGCCCCCGCGGACCGCTCGTTCATCACGGCCCTGGCAACCTCCAGATCGCCGCACGCCACCGACCTCCTGGCACGGGCACTCGTCTCGCCTGGACGCGACCGGGACCCCGGCTGGAGCGACGAAGCCCTGCGGACCCTCGCCCGGGAGGAACCCGGCGCTGCCCTGCGGCGACTCGCCCGCACCGGGTACGACTTGGCATTGGGGGAGCTCCCGATGAACGCGCGCATGGGGCGCGTGAACCTGCTCCTCGGCGCTGGCGCGTCCACAAACCTCGCGGATGGGTCCTCCTTGGTCGACGCGGTGGCGCACGCCGCCGTGATGCCCGTGGTCGAAGCACTGCT
Organism: uncultured bacterium; assembly: GCA_913058555.1. Classification (GTDB taxonomy): domain Bacteria; phylum Planctomycetota; class UBA1135; order UBA1135; genus Saltatorellus. The sequence goes on along the minus strand of CAJXRJ010000129.1, from coordinate 838 downwards.
CGCAGGTGGCGCGAAGGTCTCTGTGGAGACGGCTTGCCTCCTGGACCTCGACGGTCACGGAGCCACCGACGAGTTCCTTCGTGCCCTCGAACCGGAAGCGCGCCGCACCATGATCTGGTCGGCCAGCCGCGCCGGCCGCGTGACCGCGATCCTGCGCCTGTTGGACACCGCGGGTGAATCCCACGCCGAGCACGTGCAGTACGTCCGAGATCACGCGCCTTGGCACCACCCGGTAGCCATCGCCGCCCTCACGGACGCCGGAGTCATCCCACAGGGCGGCGAGGAAACCCAAGCGTGGCGGATGAGGGAGCAGATCCGCAACGCCTCGCTCCTGGGCGAATACTTGATGTCCGGCGTCTCGATCGAAGCCCTGGAGCGTCCCCATCGGACCTTGCTCCACGAAGCCTGCCTGGCCCAATCCCCGCAGTCCATCCGCCTACTGCTGAACGCCGGCCTAGACCCGAACCGCCGCTCGGCCGATGGGGAGACCTGTTTTGACCTGCTCGACCTGCACCGCCAAAACTCGCTCACGATCGTTGATTGCGCGGAATGCCTCCTGGAGTTTGGCGCCGACCCGATGCGGTTCGGGGTCCATGGCGTTCCCAACTTCGAGTTCCCGAGCCATGGCGACGCATCGACGTCCACGATCCAAGCCATCGAGCACCTGATGGCCCCCAACCTCCCTTCCTACCTGACGGACCAAGACGTCAAGTGATTCCCACTTCCTTGGGATCGGGACGATTCGAATAGGGCGGAATGGCGGCGGTTGAACTTCCCAGCGGTCCCTCGCATGCTCCTGTCTCTTATACACATCTGACGCTGCCGACGATATGCAGTG